>JADZEM010000134.1 GCA_020850535.1 Chloroflexota bacterium | reverse complement strand
GCCCTTCATCGGCTCGTGACGCCTAGGCATCCACCGTGCGCCTTCCCTAGCTCAGCACCGTACTCACGCACGACGCCAAGCCGACAGGATCGACTCTGCTCTTCCACTACTCTTCTGCTGTCAATGTTCGTGACCTGCTGAGCGGCGCTCGGATCGCTCCGAAAACGCTTCCCAACAAAAACGGCCCGACGACTGTCGGACCGTCACCGCACTGATCGAACGATCAGAGACCCCGCAGTGAGGCCCCCTCAAGCTCGTGGTGCGCGATGACTGTCAGAATCGTCGTCACTCCGGACGCCCTGGTCGCTGGGCGCCCGAACAGTATGCAGCGCGCCGCATAGCGCCGTCAAGGGTCTTTTTGGCGCGAAATGGGAAGTGTTGCCCCGCATGTCGCGTCTGTCGGCGTCTGGTGCGCTGTTTCCCTGGCGTTCACCCCCCGTTTCGTTCGGTGTGCCCGGTGGCCGGGCCGATGGCCCCGCTCCCGATCTTCGTTCGGCTTGACAGGGGTACGCTCCCTCTCTATCCTCCCGTCGATGGCCGCCTCTGGCCGCTGTCCACTTGCTGAGGGGGTCTTCAAGATGGCCGAAGCCAACGCGATGTTCAACAACATGCTCTTGTCGGTGTTCTTCGCGTTGATCGGCTTTGTTCTGCTGTTCATCGGCTATCGTGTGTTCGATGCGCTGACGCCGACTGACCTGAACAAGCGGGTCTTCGAGGACGGCAACGTGGCGGCGGCGATCCTGGCCGGATCGTTCGTGCTCGGCCTGGCCATCATCGTGGCGATGGCGATCAACTAGCCGCTGCCCCCCAACTGATCCCATCGACTCCCAGCTGCCGCGTCAGGCGTCTGGGGCGCGGCGTGGGACGATCTCCAGGCCCGCTGCGCGCGGGGTGTCCCCCAGTCGCCGCCCGAACGCCAGGCAGAGGTCCCGCATCCAGACGCCGAGGCTGAGTCGGTCGGCTACGTCCGTCCCGCGCGCCTGCCCGACCAGCGTGAAGTAGACATCCTGCTCGGCGGGCCCATCCTCGGCAGGCCCATCCTCGGCGGCTGTCGCGAGGCCCGTGCCCGTCCTGCCCGTCTCGATGTTCCAGGGGCGCGGGGCCGCCGTGGCTGCGCGTCGGTGTCCCATCATGCTGGTGCGGAGCTGTCCCCAGGCGCTCGCCGGCCGCGGCCCGAGCCGTTGCGCGGCGACGGTCCCCGTGGCGGTGAGCCGCCAGCTCCGCCGGTCGAGCGTCAGGCGGACGGGCCGGGCCTCCCAGACGCCCGCTCGCACGCGCTCCTCGAAGCGAACGAGCGCGCCATCCTGCGCGGCCAGCTCCATGAACGGGCCGCTGCCTCGCCGCAGGACGGTCGGCGGATCGTAGAGGGCGCAGCCGCGCGGTGCGATCTCCAGCAGACGGCCATCGTCGAGGATGATCCACGTCCAGCGCACAAGGCGCTCCCCCTCGGGCTCGCTGCAGAGGTAGATAGTTTGCACGGTGGCGTCAGTTTCGGATTCGGCGGCGCGCCGGGCGGTCGCGGCTGGCAGCAGCAGCCGGTCGCCGGGGACGGGGCCGAAGTCGTCCACGGTCCAGGCGTCGTGTCCGCTGGGCGCATCGGGTGTTGCAGCGGCGCGCCGTGCAGCGTCAGATGGTGAGGCGTCGGACATCGCCGTCTCCGTTTCCGTCTCCACGCTCTGCGAACGTCCCAAGCCACTTCGAGCTGGACGTAATGATCTTCTCGCCGAACCGTGTGTAGTACCCCCCGAACTCGCCGTTGACGGCGAACGCGCCGACCGTCGCGTGACCTTCTCGGACCTCCGAGCCGGTCGAGGTCTGGACCGTGGCCAGGGAGCGCCCGACTCGGACCCGCTCCTGGCCGATGTAGGTCTGCTGGGCAGCCAGCGTCGCCCACAGTTCCGCCGAGCAATCCTCGCCGAAGAAGACCTCCTGGCCCTCGCGCCCGAAGACCTGCTTGGCGACCAGATCCTGGCGCGGGACGTGCGCGGGCGCGTCCTCCAGCATCCAGGTGGCGGGCAGGTGTTCCACAATGGCGCATCGCTCGTCGGCGTCGAAGAGGCCGGCGTCGTCGCGGTGCGCCCAGATCCAGGCGAGCAAGCCCTTGTTCTGGAGCAGCAGCCCGTAGAGGCCGTTCAGGACCGTCACCGTCCCGAGGGCAACGGCCTCTTCGAGCGCGGCGAACGTCGGCGTCCCGAAGATCGCCTCGAAGGGCAGGTAGCGGTAGACCGCGTCCACCCGCTGCCCGCGCAGGGTCAGGCCGCGCGCCGTCAGGCGGAGGTTGCCGGCGTCTCCCAGCACCACGTCGAGGCCCCGCGCGGCCAGGGCTGGCGTCACCAGCCGCGCCGTGAACGCCATCTGCGACAGGTCTTCCAGCTCGCTCGCCGTCGTGATGACGCCGAGCGCGCCGCCCCGTCCGACCGGCTCGACGGCCCCAAGGATCGCCTCGGTCAGCCGCTCGCCCAGGATCGCGCTCGGACGAGCCAGCCCGGCCGCCTCGGACACCTGCTCGTAGACCAGCCGGTCGCAGGTGATCCCTTCGCGGATGCCGGATGGCGTGTCGGCGTTCAGCTCCAGCAGTCGCCAGCGGCCGGACTCATCCTGCACGAAGTCGAACCGCCCGACGATGGGCACGCGCGGTGGTTCGACTGACAGCAGCTCGGCGGCGGCCCATGGGAACCCGAGCTTGATGGTCGCGGCCACGTCGGCGGCCACCCGCTGGCCGGCTGTGTGGAAGACGCCGGAGAAGACCCGTGTGAGCCTCGCCAGCAGCGCGTGACCGCCGGCGCTGAGCACCCAGGCGTTCAGCGCGAGGTACGGCTCGCCGCGCACCATCAGGTCGGGCAGGAGGGCGTCAAGCTGCGCGCGCCGCCAGAAGCGGCGGTACCGGGCAGCGCTGACGCCGGTCGGCTCGGCGATGAGTGCACGCAGCGGCCTGCTCACCTGAGGAGCGCCCCGAGGGCCGTGTCTGCCGTTGCCACCGATGCGGCCACCTCGATGCCGGCCTGGAGCAGCATCTCGCGGTACGGCTGCAGATCCCGCGCCACTGGCGGCAGCCCGAGGGTCATCGGCTCGGGGCCATTCGGGCCAGGGACCGGCGGGCGCTCGCTCGTGAGCCAGCGGACTTCCTGCACGCCATGCTCCAGCAGGAAGCGCGTCGACGGCAAGCGGCAGATCTGGTACTCGTAGCGATTGTCGAAGGTGCGGCCCGGGACCAGCACCGGGTACGCTGGCGGCCCGGTCCGGTCGCCGTCCGCGACCAGGATCGCACCCCGCGGCTGGGCCGGGCGACGGACGCCGTCCGCCCCTCGGAGCAGCAGCTCCAGCAGGCGACGGCACGGCAGCACGGCCGGGCTGGCGATCCACCGCTGGATGACCGGCACGACGTACCAGCCGGCGTCGGTCAGCTCCGGCGCGGCAGCCAGCAGCGGCTCGGCCGGCACGTCGGCCAGCACCACCTGGAACGTGTCCCCGCGGCAGTCGTCTCCCTGGGAGCGCGGCACTGTCCGAGCGGGCCGCGCCGGGATGCCAGCCGCCAGCTGCAGGCTCTCGCCCGTGCCCAGGAATGGCGCGGCACAGACGTACGGCCAGAACGGCCCGGCCGCGTGCTGCCAGCGAATGAGCGCCCGGGCCAGCCGCTCAGCGGTCATGGCGTTCGTGGTGCGTCGCCGGCATCAGCAGTGCTCGACAGAATCTCCCGCAGCCGCTGCCGGTCTTCGTCAGTCAGGTGGGGCAGCACCGCCAGCCAGTGACGGCGGGCGGGCGCGTCCAGCTCGGGGCTCCGTCGGATCAACTGCGCGAGCGACGGCTCCTTGCGTGGTCGGGCCATACGGTCTGCCGGCCCTCGTCAGCCCAGGCTGCTGCCGCCGCTGCTACTGCTGCTGCCCGCCGACGCGCCGCTCTTGCCGCCCGAGAAGATGGACGAGCCTGGCCGGGCTGCGCCGCTGGCCGGGCCGCTCAGCGAGCCAGACCGCGATGAGGCCGCCGTTCCCGGCCCCGGTCCGCCGGATTGCCCGGTCGATGCTGCCCGCGAGGGTGAGGTCCAGGTTCGTGCGGAGGTGGCGGGCGCAGACACGGAGCTGCCGGCCGAGCCGCGCACGGAGCCCTGGCCCGGCGTGGCGGCCGGCGGGTTGCGATACGCGGGCGTCGAGGCGGCAACATCGCCGCTGGCCGGGGCGCTGCTGCTGCTTGACCCGGTCGTCGTGCCGCCGCCTGTGGGGAACGGGTACCAGAGGATCGAGCTGCCCCTGGTTGACCCGCTGCTGCTGGAGCTGCTCGACGACGTTGACGTGCGCGGGGTCGGCGTCGGACCGCCGACGGGCGTGTCGTCGTCTGGCAGGGTGATGGCGGTGTCAGGCTTCAGGCGCAGGATCGGGTCGCCGCTCGACGGGATCTCCAGGGTGTCGTCGTTCCCCTGCGCCAGCTTCACCAGGCTGGCGCGAGCGGGCGTCCAGGTCTGCGCGCCGGCCGTGTTGCTGCGCCACATGAAGTCGTAGACGCCCTGCGGATCGCGCGAGATCGAGTTGGGCGAGATCGGGTAGGCGCCGGGCGATGTCGGAAGGCCGCTCTTGACCTCCTGGGCCAACGGCAGGACGGCTGGAGCGGTGCTGGCGGCCGGCCCCGAGCTCGGCGCGGAGCACGCCGCGAGCGACGATGCGAGCAGCAGCGCCGCCGCGACCCGGACGGACGGCTCGGCATGGCGGCGCAGGTAGCGGCTGGCATCCTCGGCCAGGTCGAGGAGCTGGAGGCGCGTCGCGGCCTGCCGGTCGGCGTCACCGGCCTGCCGGTCGGCGTCGACCGGCGGCGCATCGTGTCGGGATGGGCGAGACGTCATTCGAGTTGCCATCTTCACTCAGACGACCGTTCGCCGCCAGGAGTTCCACAGGGCTGGTGTCGCAGTATAGCCCGCGCGCTACCCCTGCCATGGCGTCTGAGGCAATCGGCCAGGGCGATTGCCCGTTCGTCGGTGTTCCCAGAACGTGGCAAGACGCGCAGGCGGGGGTTTCAACCCCCGCCTACAGTCATTCAGTCGCTTCGCGACGAAGGACGGGAATTGCCGTCGCCGGGCGAGACAGGAGCGTCGCGGAGCGACTGCAGGATGGTAGGCGGGGCTTTCAAGCCCCGACGACGCTGCACGCCCCGCCCAATGTGTAATCGCCCTGGGCAATCGGCGTCGAGGCTCGTCTACGTCGCGAACTGACGGTCGCCGGCGTCACCCAGCCCGGGCACGATGTACCCATGCTCGTTCAGATGGCTGTCAACCGCCCCAACGTAGATATCCACGTCCGGGTGGGCAGCCTCCAGCGCGCGGATGCCCTCCGGCGCGGCAATCAACCCGACGTAGGTCAGCGGGCGGCGATCTGTGCGGCGCAGCACGTCCACCGCCGCGACCGCCGAGCCGCCGGTCGCCAGCATCGGATCGAGCAGGAACCAGTGCTGCACCTCGTGGCCGTGCGGTGGCTCGCCGGTGGACAGCCGGTTGTAGTACTCGACGGGCCGCAGCGTCTCCTCGTCGCGGTACAGCCCCAGGTGCCAGACCTGGGCCTGCGGCACCAGCGACAGGAACGGATCGACCATCCCCAGGCCGGCCCGGAGGATCGGGACCAGCCCGACCGTGACGCCAAGCTCGAAGCCGGGGGCGTCGGCCAGCGGGGTGCGGACGGTGCGCGGTTTGAGCGGCAGCGCGCGCATCGCCTCGACGCCGAGCAGCAGCGAGATCTCGCGTACCAGCTCGCGGAACCGTGGCGGGCGGGTCTGGACATCCCGTAGCTCGGCAACCTTCAGGCGGACAAGCGGATGCTCGGACGCGTAGAGCATGGCGCGCGCGGCTCCTGGCTGATCTCGGCGGCGGCGAGCAGGCCGCCGCGCCGTCAGGATACCGGAAGCCGTCGCTCCGTGGGGTGGATCGGGGCCGACATCGGCCTGCCGCGTCCGCGCACCAGTCCGTACAGCACGCGCGCGCTGCCGAACAGCCCACCGGCCGCCATCACGTACATCAGCGGGTCGACCGGGTACCGGTAGCGCGGCACGTCGCCGACGAGCATCGCGCTGACGGCGATCAGGATCAGCGCCACCAGGAACGGCAGCATGGCCGGCCGGTAGGCGGGGATCGCCAGCGCCAGCAGCGCTCCCAGGACGCCCAGCCCGACAATCGGCCAGGCGATGCGCGTCGGACGGAAGATCTGGGCCAGCCACTCGGCCTCGCGAGCCTCGTTGACGTGGGCGGGCGGCGGCGCTTCCAGCAGATAGTTGAAGCGTGCCCACTGATTCGAGACACGCGGCTGATCGTGGACGTCCTGATGCCAGCTGACCAGCTCTTCCTTCGGAGCGCCCTTCAGCAGCTCGTAGAACATCTCGACCGTCCCGGCGACCCACAGCATCGGATCGCGCAGGATCGCCTCGGTGGCGATGTCGCGGAGCATCGCGTCGGTCTGGGCTTCCGTCAGCTTCAGCTCGTCACGGATGCGCTGAAAGACCTGTCCTGGCTCCGGTCGCTTGTCGGTCACCTCCTGAGCGATCTGGCGGGCGCGCGTCCGCTGCGGGTTCTCGCCGGGGAACGCCCCGACCTCCTTCTCGTAGAAGACGAAGTTCCGCTCGTGCTTGACCGACCGCGAGATCAGGAAGCGGCCGGTGCTGGCCGCGCCGGCCGTTCCGTACACAAGCTGGTTGCGGATGGCCCAGGGGACCACCAGCAGCGCGAAGCAGCCGGCAGCCAGGACGCAGGCGACGATGCTCGGTCGCCAGCGACGCAGCGCCAGCAGGGCGGCGAAGGGCAGCGCCACCAGCACCGCCTGCCCCACAGGGCGGGTCAGCGCCGCCATGCCGAGCATCAGGCCGCCGGCCGCGAAGTAGGCCATGCGGCCGGTGCGGAGACCGGCCACCAGCAACAGCATCGCGAGGATCAGGCAGAAGGTGAAGACGGATTCGGTGATCAGGTAGTGCTCGTAGATCAGCAACGGGCTGGAGAGCGCTGCGCCCAGGCCGGCCAGCAGGCCGGCCGCCCGTCCGAAGGTCAGCCGCCCGATGCCGTAGGTCAAGACGGCCGTCACCACGCCCAGCAGGTGCTGGGCGAAGGTGATCGCCAGCAGGTCTCGCCCGAAGATCGCCACCGAGGCGGCCATCGCGATGGGGTAGACCGGCGTCCGCCGCTGGGCGAGGATGAACGGCTCGCCGTCCACGAGGGCCAGGGCCGGCTCGACGTACTCGATGCTGTCCTTGGTGACGAAGGCCGGGACGCGGAAGGCGAACGCGCTCCGGAGGGCGAACGCCACCAGCACGACCAGGATGATGGCGAGCAGATCGGGGTGGGCGCGCAGCCATGTCACGACAGGTCGAAGCGAAAGGTCCTCACCCCCCAGTCCGGTGGCTCGACTGGGTTGGGGGGTGAGGGCGTTTTCTGGGGGGGCGAGGTTGCTGATCATCCGCGCGTCCCCGTGGCGTGGATCCCCTCGCCGCTCTGGCGGGAGGCCGAATCCAGCGTGCTGGACGAGCGCTCAAACGGGTTCGGGACGGTGCGGCCGGCCAGGATGTCGGTGAAGGCTGTGGCCGGGTCCGGCTCGGGAGCAAGCTCGGCCAGCGTCAGCGCCTGGGCGATCTCCTCGCGGACGCTGTCCAGCAGGACCGCGTCCGCCGCCTCGTCGAGCAGGCCGCGCTGGCAGAGATCGGCGCGCAGGCGGCCAATCGGCTCGCGCGCCTCCCAGGCGGCGACCTCCTCCCGCGTTCGATAACGGGAGTCGTCGTCGTGGCTGGTGTGCGGCCCGAGCCGGTAGACCAGCGTCTCGATCAGCGACGGCCCCGCGCCGGCCTGCGCCCGCTGAACGGCTTCGACCACGATTCGATACGTCTCGGGCACGTCCAGGCCGTCGCAGCGCGTCGTCGGGATGCCGTAGCCGGCCGCGCGCTCGGCCACGCTGGCGGTCGGCAGCTGCCGCGCGACCGGCACCGAGATGGCGTACTGGTTGTTCTCGCAGATGAACACGATGGGCAGCTTGTGGATCGCCGCGAAGCTGATGCCCTCGTGGAAATCGCCCTTGCTGGTGGCGCCGTCGCCGAACCAGCAGAAGATGACGGCGTCCTCGCGGCGGATCTTCGCGGCGAGCGCCGCCCCGACGGCGTGCGGAATGTGCGTCGCAATCGAGGTTGAGGGCGTCGGCATGCGGAGGCTGGGCGAGGTGAAGTGGAACGGCATCTGCCGTGCACCGGAGAACGGCTCGCCCGCTCGATTCAGCGCGCCAAGGAACAGGTCGTAGGGGGTGATCCCGAGGGTGAACACCACGCCGATGTCGCGGTAATAGGGATAGACGACGTCCTGGCCGGGCCGGACGGCCCAGGCGCTGGCGACCTGTGCCGCTTCGTGCCCCCGCGCCGACGCCGAGATGCCGACTCGCCCCTGATGCGAGAGCAGGGTGATGCGGTCGTCAAAGATGCGCGTCAGGAGCATCAGCCGGTAGATCTTCAGCAGGTCAGCGCCGAGATCGGCGGCCGGGTCGCGGGTAGTCGCCACCGTGCGTTCCTCAGTATCAGTACGGGCGGTTCGTGCGGCTACATGGCTGGCGGTCGAGCCGCGTGCCGGAAGGATACCGGTTGTCCCCGCGGCGAAGCAGCCTCAGGGACGTGGCGCTGCTGGCGCCGCCTGTTGGGGCGTCAGGGTGTGGCGGCGCGCATCAGCCAGGAACGCACGCGCGTGCGGACCTGGGGCGGCGCAAACGGCTTGGTCAGATAGTCGTTCACGCCAGCATCGAAGCCGGCCTCAGTGTGCTCGGGGCCGGCCAGCGCCGTCACCAGCACGATCGGCACCCGCTGGAAGTACGGGTCGGGGTCCGCGCGCAGCGCCCGGCAGACCGAGAGACCATCGCGCTTCGGCATCTGCCAATCCAGCAGCAGGAGCTCTGGCCGCTCCGTGCGCGCCATCTGGAGCGCAGCCTCGCCGTCCGCCGCCTCCAGCAGCCGAAGCCCCTCCCGCCGCAGAATGGTCACCAGCAGCGTGCGGATCGCTGGATCGTCGTCGACGATCAGCACCGTGGGCAGGCGATCGGTCTCCGGCGGCGAGGGCGGCGCCTCGGCATCCTCGGCGCGGGCCTGCACAACCGTGGCCGGCCGCTCCGCAAGCGTGAGCGTCTGCCCCTCGGCTGCTGCCACCACCTCGAGCGCGGCCCCGGCCCGGGCCTTCGCCTGTTCCAGCACCCGGTCGATGCCCGCATCGTCGCGCGTCGGCTCGTGGTGGTAGAGCGCGAGCCGCTTGACGCCGGCCGCCAGGGCGTAGTCTACCGACCATTCGATGGTGGTGTGTCCCCAGCCGCGTTTGGCCGGGTACTCGGCGTCCGTGTACTGCGAGTCGTGGATGACGAGGTCCGCGCCGGCCAGGAATTCGATGTGGCGGCGATCCTCGGCGTGGATCGCCGCGTGGCCCGGCGTGGGCTGCTCGCCGGCCGGGCTGGACGCGTGCGGCTCATGGTCCGTGGCGTACACCAGCGTGACCCCGTTGACCTCCACCCGGTACGCCAGCGCGAGCGCGGGATGATTCAGGTACTGCGTGGCGATCTTCGCCGCCCCAAGCTGGAACGTCCCTTCGCCCAGGTCGTGGTAGCGGATGGTTGCGCCAAGCTGATCGAGCGCGACCGGGAAGTAGGTGTACTGCATCTGCCCGGCCAGGCTCGGCGCGACCTCCTGGCCCCGCCCGCCGGGCGCGTAGACGTCCCACTGGTCCCCCGGCACGAAGAGCGGCGCGAAGAACGGGAATCCCTGGATGTGATCCCAGTGGAAGTGCGAGATGAAGAGGTGACCGTGGACCGGCTGGGTGCGCTGGCGCAAGAGATCCAGCCCCAGGTTGTGGGCGCCCGTGCCGCAGTCGAAGACCAGCAGCGTGCCGTCGTCGAGGCGGACCGCCGTGCAGGACGTGTTGCCGCCGTAGCGGAGCGTCGTCGGCCCCGGCTTGGGGAGCGAGCCGCGTGTGCCCCAGAATTGAATCTGCACGGACGGCCTCCCTCCCCGCTGACCCGGGTGGCGATGATCTGCACCGTCGTGGCGATGATCTGCATGGTAGCGGAGGCTGCGGACTCGTTGCCGGGGAGTCACAAGACTCTGCTACAATGAGCGAACGTGGCGTTGAGCCGCGCCTTTGCGTGCGCGCGTATCGCCAGGGCCGCCCGGCCAGTTTGGTCCCGGGGGCTTTTGTACCTCCAGGGATGTGACACTCATGCCCAAGCTGAAGACCCACAAGGGGGCTGCCCGCCGCATGCAGTACAGCGGCTCGGGCAAGCTCATGCGAACGCGGCAGATGAAGAGCCATCTCCGCCGGAACAAGTCGAAGCGCACCTCGGGTGAGCTTGACGAGATGTTCGTCGTGGCGAAGGCCGACCTGCCTCGGCTGCGTCGTCTGATCCCCTACGCCAAGTAAGCGATCTCATCACGTAACGCCCGAGGCTTCGGGTACCGCGAGAGGACATCATGGCCCGAGTCAAGCGCGGCGTCACACAGCACGCGCGCCACAAGAAGATTCTTGAGCTCGCGAAGGGCTTTCATTCCGGCCGCAGCCGACTGCACAAGACCGCGAACGAAGCGGTCCTGCACTCGCTGGCCTACCAGTACCGGGATCGCCGCAACAAGAAGCGTGATTTCCACCGGCTGTGGGTCATTCGCATCAACGCGGCGGCGCGTGCCAATGGGCTGAGCTACAGCCGGCTGATGGCTGGCCTCAAGGCGGCCGGCGTCGAGATCAATCGCAAGATGCTCGCGGAGCTTGCTGTCTCCGACGCGGCGTCGTTTACCAACCTGGTGGCTCTGGCTCGGGAGAAGAGCCAGGCGAGCGAGGTCGCTACCGCCTGAGCACCCGAGATCGCAAGAGTCGCCAGGGTCGCAAGACACGGAACGGCTCGCGCGATGGACTGTTGAGCGCCTTCGTCGAGCCGCGACGAAGGCGCTTTTTTCGTCCTGAGTACGGTCAAGATGACCCCTCACCCCCGCCCCGCTGCGCGGCGGGGCGGTGAGGGGGAGCGACTCGGTGGAGAGCATTCGGATGGACGACTGGCGAGGCAAGATCGACTCCCTGCGCGAGCAGGCGCTGACCGAGCTGGCGGTGGCGCACGAGCCTGACGTGCTCGAAAAGTGGCGCGTCGGCTACCTGGGCCGGCGCGGTGCGCTCACCGACGTGCTGCGCGGCCTGTCCGGGCTGCCGGCCGACCAGCGTCCTGCCGCCGGGCAGGCTGCCAACGAGGCCAAGAAGGCGCTTGAGGTTGCCCTCGAAGCCCACCTCAGCACGGCGCGTGCGTCGGCGTTGTCGAAGGCGCTCGACGCCGAGCGCATCGACGTGACGCTGCCGGGGCGGCCGGTCGTGCGGGGCGGCCTCCACCCGACGACCATCATCTTGCGCCAGATCGCCGGCTTCTTCCAGTCGATTGGCTATCAGGTGGTTGAAGGCCCGGAAGTCGAGCTGGACAAGTACAACTTCGAGATGCTCAACATCCCGGCCAACCACCCGGCCCGGGACATGTGGGACACCCTCTACGTCTCGCCGCCGGAGGTGCTGCTCCGCACCCACACCTCACCGATGCAGGCGCGGGTGATGGAGGCAAAGGTCGCCGAGGCGAAGGCGGCCGGCGTCGAGCCGCCGCCGGTGCGGGTCGTGGTGCCCGGCCGCTGCTACCGCTACGAGGCCCAGGACGCCACGCACGAGTGGATGTTCTATCAGGTCGAGGGTCTGGCGGTGGACAAGGGCCTCACGATGGCCGACCTGAAGGGGACGCTGTTCGCCTTCGCCCAGCACATCTTCGGCTCGAAGGTGAAGGTCCGCTTCCGCTGTGACTACTTCCCCTTCGTGGAGCCAGGCGTCGACATGGGCATCTCGACGCCAGAGATCAAGGGCGGTGACTGGCTGGAGATCCTCGGGGCCGGTATGGTCCACCCTCGGGTGCTTCGCATGGCCGGCTACGATCCTGAGAAGTACAGCGGGTTCGCCTTCGGGATGGGGCCGGAGCGCATCGCGATGCTCAAGTACGGCATCACCGATATCCGCCAGTTCTACGCGAACGATCCGCGCTTCCTGGAGCAGTTCGTCTCATGAAAGTGCCGTTGAGCTGGCTCCGTGAGCTGGTGGATATCGATCTCGATAGGCTTCCGCTGCCGGATCTGGTCCACCGTCTGAACATGTCCGGCACCGAGGTCGAAGCGGTTATCCAGGTCGGCGCGGAGTGGGACGGCGTGGTCGTCGCCACCGTCGTCGGGCTGGAGCCGCACCCGAACGCCGATACCCTGTTCGTGGCGACACTGGACGACGGCAGCGGCGTGCCGGTCACGGTCGTGACCGGCGCAACCAACCTGAGGGTCGGCATCCAGGTGCCCTACGTGCGCCCGGGCGGCACGCTGCCCGGCGGCCGGGTCATCGAGGCGGCGACCCTCCGCGGCGTCGCCTCGGCCGGCATGGTCTGCTCGGCCGACGAGCTGGGGCTGACCCCCGACCGCTCCGGCATCCTGATCCTGGACGAAACGTACGAGAACGGGGCCGATCTGAAGTCCCTGTTCGCGGATACGGTCCTCGATCTGTACATCACGCCGAACCGTCCGGATACCATGTCCGTCGAGGGCGTTGCTCGGGAGATCCACGCGATCACCGGCGCGCCGTTCCGCCGCGTGCCGACCACGCCGCCGTCTGGCAGCGTGCCGTCTGGCAGCACGATCGCCGTATCGGTGCCTGCGCCGGACCTGTGCCGGCGCTTCACGGCGGCGTACATCGCCGACGTGAAGGTCGGGCCGTCGCCGCTCTGGCTGCAGCGGCGGCTGCACATGGCCGGCGTCCGCCCGATCAGCAACGTGGTCGATGCGACCAACTACACGATGCTCGAACTGGGACAGCCGCAGCACGCCTTCGACGCCGACGCCCTCGGGCCGGTGATCCAGGCGCGGCGGGCCGCTCCCGGCGAGCGGCTGGTGACGCTGGACGACGTCGAGCGCATCCTCGACCCCGAGATGCTGGTCATCGCGGACGCCGAGAAGCCGGTCGCGGTGGCCGGCGTGATGGGCGGCGGCCCGACGGAGGTCAGCGACACCACCCGCAACGTCCTGCTGGAGACGGCGAACTTCCTGCCGGCCACCATCCGCAAGACCTCGTCGGCCCTGCGGCTCCCCTCCGAGGCGTCTCGGCGGTACGAGCGGGGCGTCGATCCAGGGCTGGCGCTGCGGGCCTCGCAGCGAACGGTCCAGCTCTTGACCCAGATCGCTGGCGGCATCGCGCCGGCCGACATCGTGGATGTCTATCCGACCCCGATCCCGCCGCGCGAGATCCTCGTCCACGAGGATGAGATCGGCGGGTTGCTGGGCCATGCCTACAGCCGTGAGTTGGTGACGCGGGTGCTCACGTCGCTCGACTTCAAGGTTGAGCCGTCCGAAGGTAAGCTGCGGGTGACCGTGCCCGGCCACCGGCAGGATGTCGAGGGACGGGCTGATCTTGCGGAAGAGGTCGCGCGGATCACCGGCTACGACGAGATCCCGACGACGCTCCCCACTGGCTCCCCGCCGGAGCCGTACGTCGAGCCGCTGCGGGCTGCCGGCGACACGGCCAAGGACGTGCTGACGGCAGCCGGTCTGCGCGAGGTCATGACCTACTCGCTGGTCGGGCCGGGCACGGCGGCGCGCCTGAGCCTGAACGGCCCGGCGAGCAACGGTATCGCCAGCAACGGCACGGCTGCTCAGTGCGAGGTCCCCGTCCACAACGCCATCTCGGCGGACCTCAGCGCCCTCCGCACCGAGCTGCTGACCAGCCTGCTCGGCGTGGCCCGCTCGACGCTGCGGCATCGGGATCGCGTGGCTATCTTCGAGCTGGCGCGGGTCTATCTGCCGCCGATGCAGCCCTTGCCGACCGAGCGGATGCGCCTGGGGCTGGTGATGACCGGCGCGGCCGGCATCACGGCCTGGAACGCCCCCGCCCGGCAGACCGACTTCTTCGATCTGAAGGGCGTGGTCACCGAGCTGCTGGGGCGCTTCAACGTGCCTCACCGGATCGTGGCGGCCGTCGCGGACGGATTCCACCCGGGGCGCTGCGCGCAGGTGAGCGTCGGGATGGGCGACGGCGAGGTGGTTGGCTACCTGGGGCAGCTACACCCGCTCGTGGCCGAGCGCTTCGACCTGGAGGGCCGCGAGGTCTACGTGGCCGAGCTGGCGTTCGACACCATCATCGAGGCGGCCGTCGGGCAGCCGCAGCTCGAGCCGCTGGCGCGCTTCCCCGGGCTGGACCGAGACCTGGCGCTGCTGCTCGACCGCGACGCCTCCAACGCGGCCGTCGAGCAGACCATCCGTACCGCTGGCGGCCCGCTGCTGGAGCGTGTCGCCCTGTTCGATCTGTATCAAGGCCCGCAGGTGGCGGCCGGCAAGCAGAGCCTGGCCTACACCCTGCGGTTCCGTGCCTCCGACCGGACGCTCACGGACGCCGAAGCCGACGACGCGATGGCGAGCATCGTCTCGTCGGTCAGGCAGCAGTTCGGGGCCGTCATTCGCGGCCTCGACGCCTGAGCGTGGTCCTGGCGGGGCACTGTCAGCAAGGAGCAAGTAGACGTGGCACAGGAGACAGACGCCCACGTCGGGACCGACAAGAACGAGGAACCCCTCACCCCCCGGCCCCCTCTCCCGCGCGCGGGAGAGGGGGAGCCATCCAGGGTACCTCCCCTCTCCCCTGAAAGGCCGTGGAGAGACGGCGAAGCCGAGAGGCTCCATGGTGGGGAGAATGGGGTTGGAGGTGAGGGGGCACCTGCGCCGTCCCCGAAACCCGAAACCCAGAACCCGAAACCCTCCTTCTCCACCGGCCCCCTCGAGTTCGACAAGCTCGTGGTGATGGTGGCGGCGCGCACCTCGTTCTCGGCGGGGCGCGAGCTTGCCATGGCCCTCCAGCCGTCCGCCGATGCCTTTGTGGTGGAGCGCTTGCAGCAGACCACCGAGGAGGCCCGCCGCCTCCCGACCCTCAAGCCCGGGCTGACGCTCGGCGGCGCGCACGACATCCGCCAGTCCACCATGCGGGCCGATCTCGGCGGCGTGTTGCAGCCGCTGGAGCTGCTGGATATCGCCTCGACGGCGCGCGTCGCCCGACTCTGGCGCGGCACGGTGCTGCGGCTGCGGGACGGCCTCCCGAGGCTCGCCAACATCGCCAACCGGCTGGCCGACCTGCTCCGGCTCGAAGAGGAGATCGGCCGGTGCATCGAGCCGGGCGGCGAGGTTCGCGACGAGGCCAGCGCCAAGCTGCACCAGGTGCGGCGCGATCTCAGGATCGGCCGCGACCGCATGATGAGCCAGCTGCAGTCGCTGCTGAACAGCATGCGGACCTCGTTGCAGGACGCCGTCATCACCCAGCGGAACGGGCGCTACGTGCTGCCGGTGCGTTCCGAGGAGCGGGGCCGGATCAAGGGCATCGTCCACGATCAGTCGGCCAGCGGCCAGACGCTCTTTATCGAGCCGCTGCCGATCGTCGAGGCCGGCAACCGCATCCGCGCGCTCGAATCGGAGGAGCGGCACGAGGTCGAGCGGATACTCCGCGAGCTGAGCAATCGGGTGGCGATCCACCGCGACGAGCTTGACGGCTCGGTCGAGGCGCTGGCCGAGCTGGATCTCCATCTCGCGAAGGGGCGGCTCGGCGACGACATGAACGCCGTCCGCCCGACCCTCAACGAGCTGCCTCGACGCTCCGGCAAGCCCATCGTGCGGCTGTTCGAGGCGCGGCACCCGCTGCTGCGTGGCAAGGTCGTGCCGCTGACGCTGGAGCTGGGCGGTGACTTCGACGTGCTGGTGATCACCGGCCCCAACACCGGCGGCAAGACCGTCGCGCTGAAGACGGTCGGGCTGCTCTCGCTGATGGCCCAGGCCGGGCTGCAGATCCCGGCCGGCGAAGGCTCCGAGGTCGCCGTCTTCCAGCGGGTCTTCGCGGACATCGGCGACGAGCAGAGCATCGAGCAGAGCCTCTCGACGTTCTCCTCGCACGTCACGCACATCGTCCAGATGCTCCAGCCGGCTGACCATGCCACCCTGGTGCTGCTGGACGAGCTTGGCGCGGGGACCGATCCGCAGGAAGGCTCGGCGCTGGCCCGCGCGATCCTGCTCTATCTCCGAGACAAGGGCGCGTTCGTGATGGGCACGACCCACTACTCGGAGCTGAAGGCATTCGCGCACGGGACGGCCCGCGTCGAGAACGCCTCCGTCGAGTTCGACACCCGTACGTTGGCCCCGACGTACCGGCTGCTGGTCGGCGTGCCCGGGCGCAGCAACGCTCTGGCGATCGCCGGACGGCTGGGCGTGCCGCCGGAAGTGATCGAGCATGCCCGGTCGCTGCTCAGTCCGGAGGCCGTCCAGACCGAGGAGCTGCTGGCCGAGGTCCAGCGGGAGCGGCGGGCAGCCGAGGCGGCCAAGCGCGACGCCCGCCGCGAGGCGGCCGAGGCCGACAAGCTGCGGCGTCGGTTGCGCGACGAGGTCCGTCGGACCGAGCAGGAGCGGGCCGAGATCCTGCGGCAGGCCCGGCAGGAGTCCGAGCAGATGCTGGCCGAGCTGCGCCGCGAGGCCGACCGTCGCCTGCGCGACCTGACGGCTTCGGGGGGAGAGCGCCGACGGCTGCGCGAGGCGGCCGACGCTGTGCGTGCGCTCGAAGTGCCGATCCGCCCGATCCCGCCGCCGATGGCCGCGCCGCCCGAAGAGGATGTGCCCGTCGAGGTCGGGCCGGCTGATGTCAGGGTCGGCTCGGAGGTCGTGGTCCCGCGCATCGGGATGGCCGCCACGATCGTGCACCTGGAGCCGAACGGCGACGCCGAATTGAACGTGCGCGGCATGCGGGTCCGCGTCAAGGCCGCCGAGCTACGGGACGCCCGCGCCGCCACCCGGAAGGATCGGCAGGAGTCGCAGCGTGAGGCCCCCTCCGTGCTGGTGCGGGACAGCAGCGCACCGGTCGCGCCGTCGTTGCAGCTCGATCTGCGCGGACTGCGGCGCGACGAGGCGGCCGAGGCGCTCGACCGCTACCTGAACGACGCTTACCTGGCCGGGCTGCGCTCGGTCAGGATCGTGCATGGGAAGGGGAGCGGGGCGGTGCGGGCGGCCGTCCGCGAGCAACTGCGGGGGCACGCGCTGGTCTCCCGCTTCGAGCAGGCCGACCAGCGCGAGGGCGGCGACGGCGCAACCGAAGTCACGATCGCGTCGTGACCAGGATGGAGGATTCAGGGTTGATGCCTGAGGTTGTTCCGCTGCCCGAGCCGACGGCCCAGGTTCCGATGCTCTTCGGCGAGCGGGCGACGTCAGCCCTCCTGCCGTGGGCGTGGGCCGTCGAGCGGCTGACGGCCGCGCGCAACTACTGGGTCGTGACGGTGCGGGCGGACAGCAGCCCGCACGCCCGTCCGCTCTGGTGCGTCTGGCTGGAGGATGGCCTCTGGTTCACCACCGGCTCGCAGGCGGTCAAGAGCCTGCGAGCCAACCCGCACGTCAGCGTCAACCTGGAGGATGGCAGCGAGAGCCTGATCGTCGAGGGCGTCGCAGAGGCCGTGCGGACCGCTTCCGACCTGGAGCGGTTCTGCGCGGCGTACAACGCCAAGTACAGCCATACGGCTGTCCCAAGCGGCGACGAGATCGCGGACGCAGACGGGCCAATCGGGCCGGCCTTCCGGGTGCGGCCCAGCAAGGTCTACGGCTGGCAGGCTGACATGGGCGACCCGACGCGCTGGACGTTTCCGGAGGCAGCGCCGTCGTGAGAGTCGAGCGCGCCATACCCAATCTGTAGCGCGGCGGCGTGTCCCCCACCCGATGTCAGCCAAAACGGGCGGGGGACACGCCCCCGCGCTACGGGCCGGCGCTCTGCCCAGTTGCCAGACCTGTCGCGCCGCTTCCTGCCGACTGCTGCACGATCTTGCCGCCCTTCATCACCATCCGGAGGTCGTAGAGGACGTGCGGATCGGCCGTCGGGTCGCCGCCCACGACGATCAGGTCTGCGAACTTGCCCTGTTCGAGCGTCCCGACCTGCCCATCGACCCGCAGCGCTTCGGCGGCGACCCGGGTCGCTGACTGGATCGCCTCGTGCGGCGTCAGCCCGAGCCGGACCAGCAGCTCGATCTCCCGCCGCACCGAGTTGTGCGGCACCAGCGGCGCGCCGGTGTCCGTGCCGGCCGCGATCTTCACGCCGGCCGTCTTCGCCAGCATGATGCCGCGTGCGCTGGCCTCGGCCATCAGCCGGCCCTTGCGGACATACTCCTCGTTGAAGGTCGGGCCGGGCGTGGCTTCGGCGACGTTGAAGAACCAGGCCAGCGTCGGCACCAGGAACACGCCGCGCTTCGCCATCTTCTCGGCCAGCTCGCGCGTGAGCTGGTTGCCGTGCTCGATGGTGTCCGCTCCCGCCTCAATCGCCGTCGCGATGCCCTGCTCGCCCTCGGCATGGATCGCGGCAACCCGGTGCGCCTTGCGGGCCTCGGCCACCGCCGCCTGCAGCTCGTCCAGCTCCAGTTGTGGCGACCACGGCTCGTCGTGGTGCAGCCCGTAGACGCCGCCCGTCGCCAGCATCTTGAGCAGGTCTGCGCCCTCCTTGAGCTGCTGGCGGGCGGCCTTCCGCGCCTCGTATGGGCCGTCCACCTCGACACCCATCGGATGACAGTGGCCGCCCGTCATCACCAGCGGAGCGCCGGCCGCCAGGATGCGCGGGCCGGGGATCACACCGGCGTTGACGGCGTCGCGCACGGCGAAGGCCACGCCGTTCGGGCAGCCAACGTCGCGGACGGTGGTCGTGCCGCCGAGCAGCGTGTCGGCGGCGTGCCGAACGGCCCGGACCGTGCCCATCGGGACCGACTCGCGGGCGCGGATCTCCTCGGGGTTCGGCGCCGCGCCGGCCCAGATCAGGTGCACGTGGGCGTCGATCAGCCCCGGCAGGATGGCCGCGTCTCCGAGATCGACGATCTCCGCGTCAGATGGCAACTGCCCGCGCCGCACCACCTCCACAACCCAGGCGTCCTCGACCAGGACCGTCCCCGGGTGGATCGGGCCGCCGGTGCCGTCGATGATCCATCGCGCGCGGTAGCCACGAAGCGCCATCGGGCCGCCTCCTCCCGTGCCTCAACCGCCCGGATGGTACCCCACGCGCTCTCCTGTCGCGCGACGCGTTCGAGCGGGCCCGCGTGCTCGCACGCGAGCGCCACGTCTCAGTCGCCGACCTCCTGGCGGGGCTGCTCGACCAGGAACAGCGCCGAACTATCCGCCTGCGGCCCGCTGGCTCGTGATGGGGGCGGGTCAGCACTGCCAGGGTGTGCGGTAGAGGACGGCTGGCCGCTCCTCGCCGATCGACAGAAGGTCGTCCGAGTTCGGACGGAACGTCAGCCCTTCGCCCTTCGCGCCGTCTGACAGGTGGAAGACACGCGGCGGCTCGTTCCACATGGCGTCGATGCCGCCGCGATCCGGGACCTCGAAGAGGAGGATGCTGGCGTAGGTCCGCAGCGCGATGTGCTTGCCGTCCGCGGAGAACGCTGCATCCGTCACCTGCCCGCTCGACGGGTCGAAGCCACGCACGTTCACCACGTCCACGATGTCCGCCACCATCACCTGCTCGCTGTCGAGCGGCAAAGGCAGCCGAAACACCAGGCTCATGCCGCTGGCCTCGCGGGTGATCAGCAGGATCTCGCCGGTGATCGGGTGCACCAGCATCGCCTCGGTGTTGTGGTTCAGGCCGGGGTAGCTGAAGCGGAACGCCGTGGCTGGCGCAGTCTCGCCGCCAGAGGAGGGGTCCGGCTCGGGGATCCGCCAGATGGTGAGCTGACGGCGCTGATGGTCGTTGTCGCCGACGTCGCCCACGTAGAGCGCGTGGCCGCCGGCGCCGTCTGGCCCGAGCTGCAGCGCTTCCCAGTCGCCGTTTGACGCGCCGGTGACGCGGAACGCGCCCAGCGCTGCGCCGTCCTCCCGGAAGGCGAACAGCTCAGGGGTGTTGCCTGAATCGTTGAGGGTCCAGTAGACGCCCGGCCACTGGACGCTGGCCGCAAGCCCCGAGGCCTCGCGGATGGCCGGCTGGTTGACCTGGACCATCCGCTGGGTCGGCGTGTACTGGCATTCCGCCTGCCTGAACGACGAGGCGACTGGTAGGTGCTGGCTCGCCGCGGCCGGGGTCGTCGGCCCGATGCTGGTCACCAGCGCCGACAGCGCGGCGACGCCTAAGACGAGGCCCCTGCTTACCGTGTGCCGAACGCTCTTCACGACCATGCCCGCTCCCTACCCCAGACGCTCGCACTGTCCGCGTTCCTCTCACGATACGGGTTGTCGGCCAGGATTGGTACCCTGGCAACCAACGGTCAACCTGATTGCAACACAAGTGCATACTTCCTGGAGGCGGCGCACGGTGCGGAGCCCTGGAGAGCGACGCGCCTGGATCCGGTACCGGGCTGGCCGGCCGGACTCCGAGTCTGAGCGGGAGATCGATCCGTACGGCGTGGTGTACCGGGTCGGGCGTTGGTACTGCGTCGGGTACTGCCACCTGCGTCAGGAGCCGCGCGTCTTTCGGCTGGATCGCGTGCTGGAGGCCAGCCTGCGGACCGAGACGTTCACGCGCCCGGCCGGCTTCGACAGCCTCGCCTACGTGGTCCGCTTCGTTGGCGACGCTGCCCAGTGAGCTGACGCTCCACGTCCTGATGCGGACCAGCCTGGAGCAGGCCCGTGGGTGGGTGCTGCCGGGCGTGGGCGTCCTGAGCGAGGTCGAGGGCGGCGTGACCCTGACCGGGTTCGTGCAGCATATGGACTGGATGGCGCGCTGCCTGGCCGGCTTGCACTGGCCCATCGGGATCGTCGAGCCGCCCGAGCTGAAGACGGCCATCAAACGGCACGCTGCTGCGCTGGTCGCGGCGGCCGAGGCGCATGGACTGTAGGTACGCCGGCGCTTTCGTCGTCCTCGGAATCGTTGACGCTGGCCGCCCCCACCGCGATACTCGCCCTCAGTCACACTGACGTGCACCACGCGCCGAGGCGCGTGCGGAGGAGGACGATCCGTGAAGATCGGCATCGGCGTGCCGACCACCATCCCCGGAACCCCAGGCGACCTGCTGCTGGAGTGGGCGCGGCGAGCAGACGCCAGCGGCTTCAGCAGCCTGAGCTTCATCGACCGGATCGCCTACGACAACTACGAGGTGATGACGACCCTGGCCGCGATGGCCGCCGTGACCGCCAACGTACGACTCCTGCCAGCCGTCATCCTCGGCACCACGCGGAGCGCCGGGCTGCTCGCCAAGCAGGCCACGACGGTGGATCGCCTCTCGAACGGGCGGCTCTCGCTGGGGTTGGGCATCGGGGCGCGCACCAGTGACTACGACGCCGTTGACCTGACCTTCCACGACCGTGGCAGGCGCTTCGACGAGCAGCTTGCCACGCTCAGGCGGCTCTGGCGCGGCGAGCCGTTCTCGGAGACGGTCGGTCCGATTGGCCCGGCTCCGGTCCAGCCGGGCGGCCCCGAGCTGCTGATCGGGGCGTTCGCGCCATCGGCCCTGAAGCGGGTCGGGCAGTACGCGGATGGGTACATCGGCGTGCGGACGCCGCCGGACATCGCCGCCTGCTTCAAGCTGGTGGAGGAGGGCTGGCGCGAGTTCGGGCGCGCTGGCCGGCCGCGCTTCGTGGCGCTCAACGCCTACGCGCTCGGGCCAGACGCCCGGGAACGCGGGCAGGCCACCGTGCGTCACTACTACGCCTACTGGCCGGAACGGGTGGACTTCATCGCCGAGAGCACGCTGACCACGCCCGAGTCGATCCGCGACTGGGTGCAGGCCTGCGAGCAGATCGGCGTGGACGAGGTGCTGCTCAACCCGACGATCGCCGACCTGGATCAGGTGGCTCGCCTGCGCGACGTGGTGTAGGCGCGCGCCGCCGGCCGCCCGGCCCGAGACAAACTGACACCTCAGGAGAGGGACGATGGTGCAAGGCGTGATCGTCCTGGTGGCGCTCGTCGCGATCACCTGGACGCTGGAGATTCTCGACTGGATCGTGCCGGGCCGCTGGATGGACTCGTTCGGGATTCACCCGCGCAGCCTGAGCGGGCTGTTCGGCATCTTGCTGGCGCCGTTCCTGCACGGCAGCTTCGCGCACCTCAGCGCCAACACGATCCCCTTCCTGACACTCGGCTTCCTGGTGATGCTGCGGGGCATGGGGACGTTTATCGGCGTCTCGTTGCTGGTGATGGTGCTTGGCGGGCTGGGCGTCTGGCTGCTGGCGCCGGGCAACACCGTCCACATCGGCGCGAGCGGCCTGATCTTCGGGTACATCGGGTATCTGCTGGCGCGCGGCTACTTCGAGCGCAGCTTTGGCTCGCTGGCCATCGCGCTGCTGGTGGCCGTACTCTACGGCGGCGCGCTCTGGGGCGTCCTGCCGAGCGACCCCCGCATCTCCTGGCAAGGCCACCTGTTCGGGTTCCTGGCCGGCGTCTCGACGGCCGGAGTGCTCCGGCCGCAGCACACCGCCGCCCTGTAGGGTCCCTGCCAGGTCGCCCTCTGACGTTGCTGCCGGGCCGCCCTTCCACGCCGGAGGGGCGGCTTCTCCGTGTCTGGTGTGAGAACGCCGCCGGACCGCTTCGTCAGGAAACGTTCAGCCTCGCTGGAGCCGCACGTCAGGCCCCACAGGGACGATGTAGTCATCACCCGTGTGGAGGCCACGATGCTGAACCCGATCAGTCGATTCTTCGGGCTGTTGGGCCGGCTCTTCGAGAGCGGCTCCGAGCGGATCGAAGACCCGACCTACGCGCTGGAGCGGGCGTTCTCGCAGCAGATGAAGGCGCTCGACGAGACGCGGCGCGGCCGGCTCGAGCTGGAGACGATCAATGCCCGCCTGGAGATCGAGGCCCGGCAGCTTGCCGACGGCGTGGGTGCGTGCCAGGAGCAGGCGCGGCGGGCGCTGGTGGCGGGCCGCGACGACCTTGCCAGGATCTCGCTGGCGCGCCGCGAGGAGCTTGACGAGCAGCTTTCCCGCACCCAGTCCGAGCGTGAGCGGCTGGATCACGAGCGCCAGGGCCTGCACCGTCAGGAGACCGAGCTTGCCGGGGCCGTCCAGTCGTTCCGCTCGCGCAAGGAAGTCCTCAAGGCCCAGTACGGTGCGACGCAGGCCCGCTTGCGCGTCGGCGAGGCGCTGACCGGCTACAGTCGGACCGTCACCAGCGTCGGCCAGGACGTGCGGCGCTTCGAGGACAGACTGCTCACGATCCAGGCGCGCACCCGCGCCCTGGAGACGGTGGCCATCGGGCCGGCGCTCGGCAGCGTGATGGCGCCCAGCTACGTCGACCGTGAGCTGGCCATCGTCTCAATGCCGCCGCGCATCGAGGAGGCGCTCGATCGACTGCGCGACGAGCTTGGCTTGCCCGCGCCACACCATACCGTCGAGGTGAAGGCCGTGCCCGCGCCGGCCGCCGCACAACCTGAGCGCGCGCCGGCCGAGACCATCACGCCCGTGGAAGCTGTCACGCCCGTGGTGGCTAGCAAGCCCGTGGTGGCTAGCAAGCCCGTGGAGGCAACCCTGTGAACCCTGAATCCCCGAGTTTCGGCGCGAGGCTGCGGGCTGGTCTCGCTCGCTCCCTTGCTGCCCTGGGCGGCGGCTCGCGTCGCCTGGAGTCCTGGACGGCCCGCTCTACACGAACAGTGGTGCTCGGTGCGATCGCGCTCACGGTGCTGGCGGCGGTCGGGCTGGGCCTCGCCTTCGAGGGCCGGCACGCGCTGGCCTGGTTCGGCGGCCACGACCGCCCGCCGCACGCGCGGCTCGCGCCGCCGAACCGCTTCGAAGGCAAGCCGGAGGGCGGGTTCGTCGGCAAGCCGCACGCGAAGCCTGAAGCGCCGCGCCCGGCTGGCCCTGGTGGCCCCGGTGGACCGGGCCGACCCGGCGGGCCGCCGCCTCCGCCTGCTCCGCCGGCCCCACCGGCGCCGTAGCGCACCGTCCGGAAGTGGCCCTCACCCCCCGACCGAGGGAGGCCCTCACCCCCAACCCCTCTCCCTGTGCGCGGGCGAGGGGGAGACACACGAGACGGTCGTTCCTCCCCCTCGCCCGCGCACAGGGAGAGGGGGCGGGGGGGTGAGGGCCTTTGCCACAGCAAAGAATCAATCTTCTTCAAGTCCCGACGACGCTGCTGCACTGTTGAATGCCGGCACCATGGTCACGTAGACTCGCCGCAGAGGCGTGATGCCCAGCTTCAGGACGGTGAGAGTCAAGATGGTGCAGCAAACCCGCGAAGTGACCCGCGCAGAGCAGTACTTCGAAGAGGCCAAGAAGGTCCTTCCCGGCGGCGTCACCGCGGCGGCCCGCATCCATCGCGGGACTGGCCTGCCGTTCGTGGCGGCGCGCGGCAAGGGCTCCCGCGTCTGGGACGTGGACGGCAAGGAGTACATCGACTTCTGTACGTCCTTCGGCGCGAGCCTGCTCGGGCACGGCCACCCAGACGTCGTGGCGGCCGTCGAGGAGGCGTTGGCACGTGGGATCCTCTGCTCGTTCGAGATGGAGGAGCAGGGCGAGGCGGCCCGTCGCCTGACGGAGATGGTCCCGAGCGCCGAGCTGGTCCGCTTCACGACCTCCGGCACCGAGACGACCTGGCACGCGATCCGCACCGCGCGCATGTACACCGGCCGCGACATCATCGTGAAGTTCGAGGGGCACTTCCACGGCTATCACGACTACCTGGGCTACAGCACCTGGCCGGACCCCGAGCAGGCCGGCCCGTTCGAGAGTCCGGCCACCCTGCCAGAGAGCGGCGGCATCCCGGCCGGCCTCCAGAGCTACGTGACGGTCCTCCCCTTCAACGATCCCGAGACGCTGGAGCGTACACTGCGCGCCCGTGCGCACGAGATCGCCGCTGTCATCATGGAGCCGATCAACTTCAACTCGGGCGGCATCATCCCGACCCCGGAGTTCCTTCAGGCCGTCCGCAGCCTGACGAAGGAGCTAGACATCGTCCTGATCTTCGACGAGATCCTCTCGGGGTTCCGCACGGGGTCGAGCTGCGCCCAGGGCTACCTCGGCGTCACGCCGGATATGTGTACGTTGGGCAAGGCCATCGGCGGCGGCCTCGCGCTCAGCGCGTTCGCCGGCAGCCGCGAGGTCATGGGGGCCGTCTCGCCGCTGGGCGGGGCCGTCCACAGCGGCACTTTCAACGCGCACCCGTTGCCGATCCTGGCCGCGAACGCGTTCCTCAAGCTGGCAGAGCAGGCCAGCTTCTGGGAGCATTTCGAGCGGCTCCAGGAGCGGCTCTACCCGAACCTGCGCGACATCTTCCAGCAGGCGGGCCTGCCGGTCCAGGTGCAGGGCGTCGGCAACCGGTTCTGCCTGAACTACGGCCTGGAAGCGGAGCCGACGAACTACCGCGACTCGATGAAGTACGACAAGGCCCTGGCTGCCCGCTTCCAGGCGGTTGCCCAGGAGGAGGGCGTCTACCTCCATTCGCTGTGGCACTCCGGCCTCTCGGCGATGCACACCCTGGAGGACATCGACCTCGCGCTGGAGCGGCTGGAGCGCGCCGCGAAGCGGGTGGCCGCCGGCACGGCCTGACCTCGCGCCCACTTCTCCCCACTCCGTGCCACGCAGGTTCAGGGCCGCCGGCTCAACGGTGGCGGCCCTGTGCGTTGCCAGGACAGCCGGAGCACCGGCCCCGGCTGGGTACTCGCGGAGCACATCTACGACGACTGAGTCGTCAGGCGCGCACCAGCAGCGCCACCGCCTGGGCCGCGATCCCCTCGGCGCGGCCCAGCGCCCCAAGATGATCGGTGGTGGTGGCCTTGACGCTCACAGCGTCCGCGGGCACGCCGAGCGCGTCGGCGAGCCGCTCGCGCATGGCGGCGATGTGTGGGCCGATGCGCGGCCGCTGCGCGATCACCGTCGCATCGACGTTGCCGATGCTCCAGCCTTCAGCCGCCAGCGTCTGCGCCACGGTTCGCAGCATCTCGATGCTGTCCGCTCCCGCCCATCGCTGATCCGACGAGGGGAACCACTGGCCGATATCGCCGCGATTGGCCGCCCCGAGCAGCGCGTCCACGACGGCATGTACCAGCGCATCGCCGTCAGAGTGGCCGGCCAGCCCGTGGGTGTGTGGGATCTCGACGCCGCCCAGCACCAGCCGCCGGCCTGCCGCCAACGCATGCACGTCCAGCCCGGTCCCGACCCGAGGCAGGTTCGGATGTCGTGCGGTCATCGTGCGGACGCCAGCGTCATCGGAAGCGCACCACACGCTCTCACGACGGACTCACCGCCGGCTGGCAACGGGCCTTCACCGCGGCCCCACGTCTTCGGACGAGACGCCCGACGCGGCCAGCAGCGCCCGCGCGATCTCCAGATCCTCGGGCGTGGTGATCTTGAAGCCCTTGACCTCGCCTTCAAAGACGCGGACCGTTCCCCCAACCTGCTCGATCAAGGCGGCTTCGTCGGTGGCATCCTCGTCGACAGCGGCCATGGCCCGTCGGAGCAGGTCCATCCGGAACAGTTGCGGCGTCTGGACGGTCCAGAGCTGCGCGCGCGGCGGCGTCTCCAGCACGTTGCGTGCGGCGTCCACCCGCTTGATGGTGTCCCGCGCGGGCAAGGCGGCCACGCAGGCGCCGGTCTCCTGGACTTCGGCCAGTCCCCGCACGACGAGCCGCTCGGTGATGAACGGGCGTGCGGCGTCGTGGATCAGCACCCAGGCGCACTCGGCGAGCGCGTCCAGGCCGGCCGCCACCGAGTCGCGCCGCCGCTCTCCGCCCAGGACGGTCCGGGGGCGCAGCCGGGCCGGCACGGACCGTCCGACCAGCCGCCACGTCTCATCTTGCCGCTCGTCGCTGGACACCACCACCAGGCGGTCGAGCGCCGGGCAGGCGGCCAGGGTGGACAGGCTCCAGGACAGCACGGGCCGACCGCCGAGGTCGGCCCAGAGCTTGTCGAAGCCCATGCGCGTGCTGCGGCCGGCCGCGACGAGGATCGCGCCGACGAGATCGCCGCCGATCACCCGTTTGTGCCGTCTCGGGCGGGTGGCTCGTTGGCCCCGGCCGAGCGCAGGTGGGCGAAGACCATCCGTCCGGCTGCCGTCTGCAGCACCCGGGAGACGACCACGGTGGCCGTCGTGCCGAGGCCGCGCCGCCCGTTCTCCACCACCACCATGGTGCCGTCTTCGAGGTAGCCGACGCCCTGGCCGACCTCCTTGCCCTCCTGGATGACCTTGATGCTCATCTCCTGGCCGGGCAGCACGATCGACTTGACGGCGTTCGCCAGCTCGTTGACGTTCAGCACGCGGACGCCCTGGAGGCCGGCCACGCGGTTGAGGTTGTAGTCGTTGGTGATGATCGGGCAGTTCAGCTTGCGGGCGAGCTGCACCAGCAGCGCATCGACCTCGATGCCCGGCTCGCCATCATCCTCGTGGATGACGAGTGGGACGGTGGCGTCCTTCTGGAGCTTGTTGAGGATGTCGAGGCCGCGCCGGCCGCGCGCCCGCCGCATGGCATCCGCTGAATCGGCGATGTGCTGCAGCTCGCGGAGGACGAAGCGCGGCACCAGCAGCGGTCCTGGTATGAACCCGGTCAGGCCGATGTCGGCGATGCGGCCGTCGATGATGCTGCTGGTATCGACAACGCACGGACGGACGCTGTCCGTCGCCACCGGGGCCGGCTCGTCCTTCATCTTCGAGCCGGGGACGAGCGGCAGCAGCTCCTTCTTGTGGGCCAGCATGGCGGTCACGCCGAGATAGGCGAGCGCGAGGCTCGCCCCGATGGGCAGAAAGCTTCCCAGGTACCAGGGCAGGTAGGACAGCGGGATCGCGACCAGGACGCCGACGAGCAGTCCGAGGACCGCACCGACTGCCGCCGCCAGGACATCGCTTGCGGGCATCTCGGTGGTCCGAGCGAGCGCCCAGAAGAACGGTCTGGTGGTCAGGGCAGGGGTCAGCGCGAAGGCGAGGACGAAGGCAGCGACGGCGCCCGTTCCGATGATAACGGTGAGCAGATAAGGCCAGGGGGCGAGGAACGAGGGCATGGGCGTCAGGGCGCTGCGCTCCACCTCGGCAACTGCGAGGGCAGCGATCACACCACCCACGAGCCGTAGCACCATTTCGATGCGTACGAGAGTCATGGGGGATACCTCAGGGGCGTGAGCCGTAAACGGTCTGGCGGCTGGGCCGATCAGACCTCGGCGGGCAACGGTACTCGCGGCGGGCCTCCTTTCCACGTCCAATCGTGCTCGGCGCTCGCGCCTGGCGACCACCGGTGACCGGGAGCCGTCCCTGGCTCATGCGTCGTGGGAACTCTAGCGAGCAGCGCAGGAAACTTCAAAGAATCTACGAGCGGGCCACCGCTGCGCGTCCTCGATGATGGAGCGCAGCCACGATGCGGTATAGCGGGTACTCGGGTAGCGAGGGCGGAGTCGATCAGGTGATGATGTACACGGACCACGAGTTGGAGGCGATGCTCGCCGACCCGGAATCAGACCTTGTCGAGCGCAAGGAATCGTTCCGGGGCGATGTCCCCACCAGCGCCCGTGAAGCCGTGTGCGCCTTCGCCAACGATCTGCCGAACCACCGGCGCCCGGGCGTCTTGTTTGTTGGCGTGCGCGACGACGGCTCGCCATCCGGCCGCCCGGTCACGGACGAACTGCTCCGCCAGCTCGCAGATATCAAGACAGATGGCAATATACTCCCCCCGCCGACGCTCGTGGTGGCGAAGCGTATGCTGCGCGGCTCCGACGTAGCTGTCGTCGCGGTGACGCCGGCAGATGCCCCGCCAGTTCGCTTTCGGAGGCGCATCTTCATTCGGACCGGGCCGCGACGGGGCGTTGCGACTCGACCCGGCGTCGGCGGCGGCCGGCGGCGCGCTTCTTCATTCGGACCGGGCCGCGACGGGGCATTGCGACGGCCCAGGATGAGCGGCTGCTGTCGGAGAAGCGGCGTCATCGAGATACCCCGTTCGATGCGCAGCCGCTCCCATCAGCGCGGCTCATCTCTCACCGATCTCGGACGCTACTATTTCGAGGAGCAATATGCTACCGGCGGCGTTTGCGCCGGACGTCCTTGAAGCGAACGACCGCACCTGCGAACAGCGCCTGGCCGCCACCAAGATGATCGCTGCGACGGACGACCCTACACCGACGGTTCTGGGCGTCCTGGTGCTGTCCCATCGGACTCGTGACTTCCTGCCGGGCGCCTACGTTCAGTTTCTACGCATCCAGGGCGCGACGCTTGCCGATCCCATCGTGGATGAGCTGGTCATCGACGGCGGGCTGGATGACGTGCTCCGTCGTGTGGATGACAAGCTGATCTCCCACAATCGGATGGCTGTCGAGTTCACCAGCAGCCCGGTTGAGGTGCGCCGCCAGCCCTATCCGCTCGCGGCGCTCCAGCAGCTCGTCCGCAATGCGATCCTGCACCGGACCTATGAAGCAACGCATGCCCCGGTCCGCGTCACGTGGTTCGACGACCGGATTGAGATCATCAACCCCGGTGGACCTTTCGGCACTGTCACGGCTGACACGTTCGGTCAGCCCAGTCTGACCGACTATCGCAATCCGAATCTTGCAGAGGCGATGCGGGTGCTGGGCTACATCCAGCGGTTCGGAGCAGGCATTCCGATTGCGCGGCGGGCGCTCGCGGAGAACGGCAACCCGCCACCCGACTTCCAGGTGCTGTCCACGCATGTGCGGGTGACCGTCCGGCCGGTGCAGCCCTGACGATCTACGGCTTTGCACCAACCATGCGAATCTCCATCATGGAGTGCAGACAACGTTTGATGCATCTCGTATGATGGTGTGCACGGCTCAGCGAGGACTGGACGGTGACGGAACGCCTGGAGCAAGCACTCAGGGAACTGGTCCAGGCCGAGGCCGATGGACATCGGCACCGTGCAGTTGTCAGGTGGCGCTTCCGCCTCGACGGCGACCGTGTCAGGGTCACGATTCAATCCCATCCCGGTCAGGCGATTGAGGCACGGAGGGCCGTGACGGCGCTCGGTGGAGAAATCCATCTCTGGAAGTGGGGCAGCGAGACAAACGAGAGCATCAACGCATGGGTGCCGGTCGGTGCACTGGTAGATGTGGCTGCTCACGACACCGTCAAGTGGGTAGAGCAACGGGGAGCAGCCTGGCCGTACCCACCGGCGCTGGTCGATCCAAACGCGCCAACCGGATGTGCCCGCCTCTCCTCGTTGGAGCCGGACCTGCTGCGCCTACTGCAAGCGCCCGACCGCGACGCGTTCGTCGAAGTATTCAATTGCCTACCGCCACCGCCGCGGGAGATAGAAAGCATCGGGATCAGGCCACAATGGGAGCGTGACCAGCCGCCGCTACCGCGAATGATCCGCTTGAACAATGACAAAGATCGCGTGCTGATCCGGCTGGAGATGCCAGACGACATCGGCGACTTCCTGCAACAGTACGATCTGTCAGTGGTCGACCGGGTCGCCCTAGACTGGTATCCGCCGCGTGATCCTGGAAGCGGTCTGATGAACCGCTTCTACACGTTCGCGAGGCTCGATACGGTGTGCATGATTGGGGAAGACCCCCGTGTGGTCCGGTTGCAGCTACCAGGGTATACGGAGCCAGGCCAACCCTACGCGTGGACCGTTCGGGCGATGCGACATGGCCGTTGGCCCATAAACTGGGGTGGTGATCGGCCCAGGACCATTCCGTCTGAGCTCCCGTGGCCGCCGCCGATACCTGATCCGAACTCGCCGCTCTCGCCAGAGCAGGAGAGGCTGGGATGGATGGACATCGAGCTACTTGAGGTGGTGCTGTCGTCGAACCCTGTCGCAATGGCGGGCTACATCAACGCCTTCCCACTCAGAAAGGGCAAGCGGCTGCACCTGCAAGGTCAGTCGCTCAGCGTGAGCGTTGAGTTGGCTGGTGAGGAAGGGGATCTGGCAACGCGGTTCGCCTTCCAGACCGTCCGACGGTATCCGGCTAGCGACCTGGTGCCATACGCACAGGTGGCGGCGTTGGTGCCCATCAATCAGCTCTGCGGCCTTGCAAGCGATGCCCGAGTTCGCCGCATCCAAGCACCGGGACCAACTGTCGATCTTCTGCCAACGCAAGATCGTCCGTAGTGATCGCCAGGAGTCAGGCTAGCAAGCAGCAGCCCCCCGCTCGCGATGCTGAGAATGCCCAGTTCGGAAGAACTGCGCTACGGCAGCAGCGCCGCGTTGATCGCCTCGCGGAGCGTCGAGGCCGGGATCAGCTCCAGGCCCAGGCCGTTCATCTCCCGCAACGACGCCGAGCGCGGCACCACCGCCCGCTCGAACCCGAGTTTGGCGGCCTCGCGCAGGCGGATCTCCAACTGCCCGACGCTCCGCAGCTCGCCAGACAGGCCGATCTCACCTGCCACCACCGCGCGCGGATCGACCTCCCGATCCTTGAAGCTGGAGACAATCGAGAGCGCAACGGCCAGGTCGGCCGCCGGCTCGTCGATCCGCAGGCCGCCGATCACGTTGACGTACAGGTCTTGATCGTGGAGCGGGATGCCCAGCCGGCGCGCCAGCACCGCCGAGACCAGCAGCAGGCGATTGTTCTCGATGCCGTTCGCCGCCCGCCGTGGCACCGCCAGCGAGCTGCGGCTTGCCAGCGCCTGGACCTCCACCAGCAGCGGGCGCGTCCCCTCCATCGTCACCAGCACCGACGAGCCAGTCGTGCCCTCGCCGCGCTCCGAGAGGAACGCCGCCGAGGGGTTCGTCACCTCGACCATCCCCTCGCCGCGCATCTCGAACACCCCGACCTCGTGCGTCGGCCCGAAGCGGTTCTTGGTGCCCCGGAGCAGCCGGTAGGCGTGGTAGCGCTCCCCCTCCAGGTAGAGGACCGTGTCGACCATGTGCTCCAGCATCTTCGGGCCGGCCAGCGCACCTTCCTTGGTGACGTGGCCGATCAGGAAGACGCTGACGCCGCTGCCTTTGGCAAGCTGCATCAGCCGCAGCGTGCACTCCCGAAGCTGGCTGACGCTGCCCGGGGAGGACTCCACGTCCGCGCTGTGGATGCTCTGGATCGAGTCCACCACCACCATCGACGCCTGGGCGTTCTCGATGGTCTCCAGGATCGTGCCCAGGTCCGTCTCGCTGACGAACAGCAAGTCGTTCGCGGCCAGCCCGAGCCGCCGCGCCCGCAGCCCGATCTGCGCCAGCGACTCCTCGCCGGAGATGTAGAGGACCGGGCCGTTCCGCTCGGCCACGGCGTTGCAGACCTGGGCCAGCAGGGTGCTCTTCCCGACGCCGGGATCCCCGCCGATCAGCACCAGCGATCCCGGCACGATGCCGCCGCCGAGCACCCGCCCGAACTCGTCGATGCCGACGGCCAGCCGGTCGAAGTCGGCCACGTCGATCTCGTGGAGGCGCAGCGGCCGGGTGCTGCCCCCCGGCGCACCAGGACTCGCGGCGGCGCGCGGGCGGACAGCCGTCGCGGCCGGGGCCACCGTCCTCACCACCCGCTCTTCGAGCGTGTTCCAGCCCTCGCACTCGGCGCAGCGCCCGCTCCAGCGCACGGCCTTCGCGCCGCAGGCCTTGCAGACGTACTCGGTCCGTGCCTTTGCCATTGGTTCTCCTGGGGAGGCCCTCACCCCCCGGCCCCCTCTCCCTGTGCGCGGGAGAGGGGGAGACGCACGAGAGTTTCGTTTCTCCCCCTCTCCCGCGCACAGGGAGAGGGGGCCGGGGGGTGAGGGCCTCCCAGGCCTGGGCCTGTGGGCCTCTCTGCCACAAAGCAAAGGGGGCGAGCCTCGCGGCCCGCCCCCGTCTACCTACGTGAGATAGCCTGCCGACTCAGGCGGTTGCGGCCGGCTCCGGCTCTGGCTCCGGCTCGGCCCGCTCCTTGACCTCCAGCACGATCTCGCCGTCGCGGGCATCCGCGATGACGAAGTCGCCCGGCTGGAACTTGCCGTGCAGCAGCCCTTCGGCCAACGGGTCCTCGATGGCCGTCATGATCGCGCGGCGCATCGGGCGTGCGCCGTAGATCTGGTCGAAGCCCTTCGTCATCAGGACCTCCTTGGCGCCCTCGGTGACTTCGAGCGTCATCCGCTGCTCGGTCAGCTGGGTCTGGACCCGGTTCAGGAGCAGATCGATGATCTGGCGAATCTGCTCGGCCTGGAGCGCGCTGAACACGATCGTGGAGTCGATACGGTTCAGGAACTCGGGGCGGAACAGCTTCCGCATCTCCGTGAGCACCTTCTCCTTCATGCGCTCGTAGGCGCCCTGCGCGTCCTTGAGCAGATCCTTCGGGGTGTTGAACCCGAGCACGCTTTCGCGCCGGATCAGCTCCGCGCCGACGTTCGAGGTCATGATGATGATGGTGTTCCGGAAGTCGACCTTCCGACCCTTGGCGTCCGTCAGGCGGCCGTCGTCCATGATCTGGAGCAGGATGTTGAAGACCTCAGGGTGGGCCTTCTCGATCTCGTCCAGCAGGACCACCGAGTACGACTTGCGCCGCACGGCCTCGGTCAGCTGACCACCCTCTTCGTACCCGATGTACCCTGGAGGCGCCCCGACAAGGCGAGCCACGGAGTGCCGCTCCATGAACTCGGACATGTCGATCTTGATCATCGCCTCTTCGCTGCCGAACATGAACTCGGCGAGCGTCCGGACCAGCTCCGTCTTGCCGACGCCCGTGGGGCCGAGGAAGATGAAGGAGCCGATGGGGCGACGAGGATCCTTCAGGCCTGCGCGGGCACGCCGCACGGCCTTCGCGACCATCGTGATCGCCTCGTCCTGGCCCTTGACCCGCTGGTGCAGGGCCTCTTCCATCTTGAGCAGCCGCGCGCCCTCCTCCTCGGCGATCCGCATCACCGGGATGCCCGTCCACATCGCCACCACGTGCGCGATGTCCTCTGCCGAGACGACGGGCTTGTCGGCGCTCTGTTGCGTCTGCCAGCCAGACTCGATCTTCTCGAGCTTGGCCCGCAGCTTGGCCTCCTGGTCGCGGTACTCGGCCGCCAGCTCGTACTGCTGCGCCGAGATGGCCGCTTCCTTCTCGTTCTGGACCGATTCGAGGCTGCGCAGCATCTCCTTGTAGGAGGGCGGCGCACTCGCCCGCTGCATCCGCACCCGCGACGCCGCCTCGTCCACCAGGTCGATGGCCTTGTCGGGCAGGAAGCGGTCAGGCACGTACCGTGCAGCCAGCTCGGCGGCGGCCTTCAGCGCGTCGTCGCTGATCTCCAGGCGATGATGCTGCTCGTACCGCTCGCGGATGCCCTTGAGGATCTCGATGGTGTCCTCGACGGACGGCTCCTCGACCAGCACCGGTTGGAAGCGCCGCTCCAGGGCCGCGTCCCGCTCGATGTACTTGCGGAACTCGTCCAGGGTCGTCGCGCCGATGGTCTGCAGCTCGCCGCGAGCCAGCGACGGCTTGAGGATGTTCGCGGCGTCCACCGCGCCCTCGGCCGCGCCCGCACCGACCAGCGTGTGCAGCTCGTCGATGAACAGGACGCAGTTGCCGCTGTTCTTGACCTCTTCGATGATCTTCTTGAGCCGCTCCTCGAACTCACCGCGATACTTCGTGCCCGCCACCAGCGAGCCGATGTCCAGGGTGAGGAGCCGCTTGCCCATCAGCGTCTCGGGCACGTCGCCCGAGGCGATCCGCTGGGCGAGACCCTCGACGATGGCCGTCTTGCCGACGCCCGGCTCGCCGATCAGGGCCGGGTTGTTCTTGGTGCGCCGCGAGAGGATCTGGATGACCCGCTCGATCTCGCGCGCCCGCCCGATGACCGGATCGAGCTTGTTGGCCCGTGCCGCCGCCGTCAGGTCCATGCCGAGCTGATCGATGACCGGCGTCTTGCTGGCGTGGCGAGACTCCTGCTGCGAGTAGCTCTGGCTCTGGTTGAGGACGTAGATCACCTGGCTGCGGACCTTGTCCAGCGAGACGCCAAGCGACTCCAGGACGCCCGCGGCGATACCCTCGCCCTCGCGGACCAGGCCCAGGAGGAGGTGCTCCGTGCCGATGTAATGGTGGTTCAGCCGTCGCGCCTCGTCAACGGACAGCTCGATCACCTTCTTGGCGCGCGGGGTCAGGCCGATGTCGCCAGTCACCGTGCGGTCACCCCGACCGATGATGAACTCGACGGCCGAGCGCACCTTGTTCAGTTCGACACCAAGATTGGCGAGAACCTTGGCCGCGACGCCTTCGCCCTCGCGGACCAGGCCCAACAGGAGATGCTCAGTGCCGATGTAGTTGTGGTTGAACCGCTGAGCTTCCTCCTGCGCAAGCTGCAAGACCTTGCGCGCCCGCTCGGTGAATTTGTCAAAACGGTCAGCCATCAGGTCTCTCCGTCTCTAGGTCGGTCCTCAGGGATTCTATTCTACCTGAAACCCCTGAAGACCCAGCCTGAATCCCGCCAGCGTCTCGGATCTGAGGGCGGAACCCATCAGCGATATCGGTCGATTCGTAGAACATGAAACGTTCAGAAAGCCGTGGCGGCCCGGGTTCTTGAGGAACCCGGGCCGCCAATGTGTCCAGTTCGCGCCGCCTTAGCTCTCGGCGATACTCGCCGGAGACTCGGCGGTCTCGCCTTCTTGCGGCTCTTCGTACGATGCTGACGCATCGCCGTAGTCCGCCGAATCGTCGTCGCCCACGGTGTAGGCGCCGCCGTCGTAATCGAACGCCTCATCCTCCACCTGCCGGAGGCTCAGCCCCAGCCGGTGCCGAGACGGCTCGATGCGGATGATCTTCAGCGGAAGCTCGTCGCCCTCGCGGACAACCTGCTTCGGGTGCGTGATGCGGTCCTCGGACAGCTCCGAGATGTGAATCAGCCCCTCGATGCCCGGCTCGATCTCCGCGAACGCCCCGAAGGCGGCCAGCTTCGTGATCTTGCCGTTCACCACCTGCCCGACCTGGTACTTGTCGTTGACGCGGCTCCAGGGCTCACCCTGCAGGCGCTTCAGCGAGAGCGCGATCTTCTTGTTGTCGCGATCCACGCCGACGACGTAGACGTCAACCCGGTCTCCGACCTTCACCACCTGGCTCGGGTGCGAGACCTGCCCCCAGGACAACTCGGAGAGGTGAACCAGGCCATCAGCGCCGCCGAGGTCGACGAACGCGCCGAAGTCGCAGATGCTGGACACGACGCCGTTCTTCGTGTCGCCCGGCTGCAGCTCCGTCAGCAGGCGATCCTTCTCACGGGCCCGGCGCTCCTGGAGCGCCGCCCGCTCCGAGAGAATCAGCCGGTTGCGCCGGCGGTTCATCTCGATGACCTTGAGCAGCAGGTTCCGCCCCTTCATCGCCTCGAGGCGCGACTCGACGGACTCATCCGCGCTGCCTCGGCGAAGATCGGCGATCTGCGAGAGCGGCACGAACCCGCGCACACCCTCGACGTTCACGACGAGCCCACCCTTGTTGTGCTCGACGACCTCGCCCTCGACGGTCTGCCCGTCCTCGAAGCGCTTCTGCAGGTTCCGCCAGCCCCGCTCAGCGCGCGCACGCGTCAGCGAAAGGACGACGCGGCCTTCCTGATCCTCGCTCGACAGTACGTAGGCGAGCACCGTTTCGCCGACACTCGGCACCTCGGTCTGAGGCACCTCGCCAACCGGAACAACAGCCTCTGACTTCGCACCAATGTCAACGAGGAACTCGTCGCGGTCGGTGCTGACGACAACACCCTCGACGACTTCACCACGCCGCCACTGCCGAACAGACTGCTCGTGCTCGGCGAGCCAATCGCCCATCCCGCCGGCTGGCGTGCTGGACGAGGCTCCGTTTGCCTGGTCCTGGGATCCCTGGCCAGTGGTGGCCTCTTCCATACCCGGTGCTTCCCGCCTCTGCTCCAACTGAATAGGCCTAGTATACGGCACTATTCCGGAAACAGCAAAGTCACAAAGGCAATGCGCGTCCGCCAACGCGCGCAGCCTGACTAAGCCCGCCCGCGCAACACCTTTGACGGAGTATGGTACCAACGTCTTGCGCCTGCGACGATAATAGCGCAATTCGCCAGGACGGCGTGCGTCCGGTGAACCGTATCGCCAGGTCGGGTGCGTCGGCGACGACGACGCGGCGAGGGACTGACCGGTCATGATGGATGTCGAGAGCGTGGACGAGGAGGCGGCTCGGCGGCTTGTCGAGTCGATCACCCGTCGGATCGATCCGCGCGCCCAGGTGCTCCTGCGGGAGCCGGGCCGCAGAAGCCTGCCGCACGGCTTGCAGCTGGCCCTGGTGCAGCAGGGCCATGCCTACCCGTTTGACCTGACCGTCCGCGAGCTGCAGGATGCGCGCTCCGCCGTGGGCCGGGAGCGGCTGGCGCGCCGGCTCGGTGCGGCCCTCGGCCTCCAGCCGCCAGACCAGATGACCGGCCCCCCCCGCGACTGACAACTCCCGTGCTTGCCCGTCTTCCCAGTCCTGTGCCACAATCGGGCGGCCCGGCCGCCGGCCATTGCTGGTTTCGCGCAGGCCCGCCTCGTCCCTGAAGGGAGCCCGGCTCCGCTTTGACACCGTCCGTCCTCGGCTCCGCCCGCATCGTGTCGGGATGCTGGGCCGCCGCACTCTTCCGGCGCTGGTGCGATGTGCCCCGCCGCAGGGTTCGCTCGTCCGAGGTGGCCGTGTGCATATCCTGATGCTCAACTACGAGTTCCCGCCTCTTGGGGCCGGCGGCTCGACCTCGACCTTCAACCTCGCGCGGAATATCGTCGCCCTCGGCCACAAGGTCGATATGGTCACGATGGGCTTTCGGGGCATCCCGAACGAAGAGGTGATGGACGGCATCCGGGTCTACCGTGTCCCGAGCGTCCGCGCCCGCCGCGAGGTCTGCCACACCCATGAGATGGCGACCTACGTGCTGAGCGGCACGCTCAAGGCGGCGCAGCTGGCCGCCCGCAACCGCTACGACCTCGCCAACGCCCACTTCATCTTCCCGACCGGCCCGATTGCCTACGCCCTTCGCCGGCTGCGCGGCCTGCCTTACGTGCTGACGGCGCGCGGCTCGGACGTGCCCGGCCACAACCCGAATCGCTTCCGCTTCGACCACCAGCTGCTGCGGCCGGTCTGGCGCAGCCTCGTGCAGGACGCCGACGCGATCGTTGCCGTCTCCAGGCACCTGGCGCAGCGGATCGAGGAGAACGCGCCCGGGGTCTCGGTGCGGGCTATCCCGAACGGCTGCAGCCCGCTTGGCGCGGCGGACGACACGGTCCGCACGCCGAAATCCATCACGGAGAACGGGAGGATGCGCGTGCTGATGGTCACGCGCCTGCACGAGTTCAAGGGTGTCCAGTACATGCTCGAAGCGGCAAGCCGCGTCCCGCTGGATCTGGAGATCAACATCGTCGGCGACGGGCCGTACCGCTCGACGCTCGAGGCGCAGGCCGCGCGAATCGGCAAGCCGGTGCGCTTCTGGGGCTGGCTGGACCGCAACTCGCCGGAGATGTGGCGGCTGTATCGCGAGTCCTCGGTGTTCGTGTTCCCGTCCGAGCGCGAGGGCTCGCCGACGGTCGTGCAGGAGGCGATGAGCGCCGGCCTTGCCGTGGTGGCCGCCGACGCCGCCGGTACGCCCGAGGTGGTCGGCGACGCCGGCATCCTGGTCAGCCCGAAGGATCCGGCCGGCATCGCCGATGCGCTGGTGCGGCTGGCCAACGATCCGGCCCTCGTCCAGGAGTTGAGCGAGCGCGCCTTCGAGCGGGTCCGCACGGAGTTTGACTGGCGGGTGCTGGCTGGCCGGTACGTCGAGCTGTACGGCGAGGTGCTCGCGCGGACCGGGAGGGCGCCAGCGTGACGGTGAGCCAGGAGCCTGTCGTCCGTCCGCCGGCCACGGCAGAGACGGCCGATGCTGCCGACCCCGCCCCCAGGAAGAAGTCTGGTCGTCTCGGGCTGGTGCTCAAGCTCGCCATCACGCTGGGCGTCAGTGCGTACGTGCTCTGGCAGGCCGGGCTGGCAGACGCCGTCGAGACGCTGGTTGGCGCGGACTGGCGGCTCGTCGCGCTGGCGGCGGTCTCGGCCCTGCTGGCGATGACGATCAACGTCAAGCGCTGGCAGGTGATGCTGCACGGTCAGGGTGGCGAGGCCGCGCTGACCACCCTGATCCGGCTCTACCTGATCGCGATGTTCTTCAACAACATCCTGCCGTCGCGGTTCGCGGGGGACGTGGTCCGCGCGTACGGCGCGTCGATCAACCTGACCACGAAGACCCGCTCGGCCGCCGCCGTCATCATGGATCGGCTGGTCGGCGCGATCTCCGTGCTGCTGCTCGGCGTCATCGCGATGGTCGTCAGCCCGTCGGTGATCCCCTGGCAGCTGAGCCAGACGCTGGTGCTAGGCCTCGTGGCGGGGTTCGTGGCAGTCGGGCTGCTGGTCGTGCCCTCGCCGCTTCAGGGCACGATGCGAGAGTTACTGGCGCTGGTCCGCTATCTGCCGGTGGTGGGTAAGTTGCTGGACAAGCGCATCCACGCCGCCGTGGACGCCGTGCTGGCCTACTCGGGCAAGCTCGGCTTGATCGTCTGGGCGCTGCTCGTCTCGATGATCGCCAACGGCCTGTCGATTGTGAATATCTACCTGTATGCCCTGGCGGTCGGCGCGGACGTCAGTCTTGCGAAGGCGGCGGTGGTGGCCCCGGCCGTGCTGGCGGTCGGCCTGCTGCCGATCTCCCTGAACGGCCTCGGCCTGATCGAAGGCACGTTCGTGGTGCTGCTCGGCTTTATGGGGATCCCGCCGGACATGGCGCTGGCCGTGGCCCTGCTCCGCCGGCTCGTCCTGCTCGGGCAGAGCCTGATCGGCGGCGTGCTCTACTCCTCGAAGCGGTTCGGCTGAGCGCGCGCCGGCGAGCCCGCTTCGAACTCGACGCTCAACAACACCAAGCCGGCTGAGGACGACCCGGCAAGCGACATCCTCGTTGACGACGACTGACCGTCACCGCGCTCGCTCACCGTTGCGCTCGTCCCGCCTGACCCATGACGGCGCCTGAGGCGGCTGTGGCACGCCTCAGGTCACCGCGGAGCGTCGCCCTGATGCCGCATGATCCCCCACCACACCCACAGCGGCCGCGGTCACTGGCGAGGGGGAGTGGTCATGACGCAACTGGTTCCGGGCGCGGCACTCATCACGGGCGGCGGCTCGGGCATCGGGCGGGCCGTCGCGCTCGCACTGGCCGGCGAGGGTGCTCCCATCGCCATCCTCGACCTGCGACCGACGGGCGGCGAGGAGACGGTTGGCCTGATCGAGGCGGCGGGCGGGCGGGCCGCCTACGTCCCGGCCGATGTGCGTCACTGGGATGAGGTCGACCGGGCATTCGCCGAGGCCGTCGCCGCCGTCGGTCCGCTCGGGATCGTCGTCAACGCGGCTGGCATCCTGGACGGTTACGCGCAGGCGGACGCCGTTGCGCCGGCGGTCTGGGATCGGGTCATCGGCATCAACCTGACGGGCACATTCTGGGGCTGCAAGCGCGCCCTTGACGAACTGCTGCCACGCGGCGGACGCATCATCAACATCGCATCCACGGCCGGCCTGGTGGGCGATGGCGGTGGGCCGGCCTACGTGGCTTCCAAGCACGGCGTCGTCGGGCTGACCCGCCAACTGGCGGTCGCCTACGCCGAGCGCGGCGTCACCGTCAACGCCATCTGCCCCGGTCCCATCGCCACGCCGCTCCGGGCCAACTCGACGCAGATCCTCGGGGCCGATGCTCCGCCGATGGGCGGCATCGGCGGAGACCCTTCGCGAGTGCGGGCCATCGTGCCGGCCGGGCGGTACGGCACCGTTGAGGAGATCGCGGCGCTGATCGTGTTCCTGGCGTCGATAGAGGCCGGTTACATCACCGGCCAGACGCAGGTGATCGACGGCGGCTGGACGGCGCGGTAGACGAAGGTCGTGGGTCGTGGGTCGTGGAGCGAGGGTTGTAGGCCGTGGGTCGTGGAGCGAGGGTTGTAGGTCGTGGGTCGTGGAGCGAGGGTCGTAGGCCGTGGGTCGTGGAGCGAGGGTTGTAGGTCGTGGGTCGTGGAGCGAGGGTTGTAGGCGGGGTGTCTGGTTCTGGGGTAAGGCGTGGGGCGCGGAAGCATACCGCCTGACGTGCGTCATGATACGATAGCAAGCGCGCAACTCTCAGTTGTCATCCTGAGCGCAGCGAAGGATCTCACCCGCTGACCGTCAACACTCGTGTCACCCGCTGACCGTCAACACTCGCATCACCGGCCATGCGTCATCTTGTCGATCTCCCGCTCACCGTCAACATCGGCGTCAGTGGGTGAGATCCTTCGCTGCGCTCAGGATGACAACTGAGAGTTGCACGTTCTCGCCGAGCTGCTCCCATGATCCACGACCCGTGACCCGTGACCCGTGACCCGTGACCCGTGACCCGTGACCCGTGACCCGTGACCCGTGACCCGTGACCCGTGACCCATGATCCATGATCCACGACCCGTGACCCACGACCCGTGACCCACGACCCACGGCCTTGGCAACGCGCTGTCACTCTCGCGACTGCCGCTGCGTTGTCATGTGCAGATGCGTCTTCTCTCCTCCCTGATGCCTGCCAGCGCTGCTGTGCGACGCGATCACCCCGCAGACCGCTGGCGTGCCGTGGGAGTGCCGTCCGCTGGGGGATCTGCTCGTGAATCAGCGACCTGCGCGACTCATCCTTGCTGCCGCCTTCGTCCTGGCGACCCTCGTCAACGTGCTGGGGTCGCCAGTTCCCGTGAGCGCCGGCCACCTGCCAGCGCCTTCAGAGATCGTGCTCAAGCTGGCGGAGCTGCCGCCCGGCTTCGCGCCGGCGGCTGAGGCGACTTCGCCGTCCCTGCTTCCAGACGGATTGGCTCGGCAGGCAACTGCATCCTTTCAGCGCGATGCTGCACAGGATGGCACGCCAGGCGTGCGCTCTGTCCGGCAGGTCGTCCTGGCGTTCGACGATCGGGCCGCCAGCGAGTATCTGCCTCGTTTCCGCGATCTGATGCTCCGGCACCAGGGCTATGCGCCCATCGTCAGCACCGAGACGGACTTCCAGCTCACCCGCACGCGCGGCGATGAGTCCAGCATCGTGGTGGGCGTCGCCCGCGCCGAGGTGCTGGTGGTCACCACCATTGCCGGGGCGGCAGGCACGGTCGGGCCAGAGTACGCGGCTGCACTGACGGCCCTCGCCGTCGCCCGGGTGCCGAGCATGGACCAGTCGTCGTCGGCGCTCAGCACCGGCACGTCGGATGGCCTCGCGCTCGCGAACGCCAGCCCTGGCGGCAGCTACTTCGAGTTCCCGAGCATCGAGGACAAGGGGCGCTGGCCCAGCCCGCAGGTGAACCTGCCACCGTCGCCCGACCTCGACGTGGTGGCCGTGCGCTCGAAGGGGCCGGTCCGCGATCCGTCGCTCGACGGTATGACCGATGTCCACCCGAACCGCGCACGCCCGGCCGACCTCGAAACGAACCTGTCCCGGTACATCGCCTGGGTCACCCCGCTGATCGACGAGTACTGGGCGCGGGCGCTCGGCCAGACGGGCCACAAGTATGAGAAGCCGCGCGTGGTCATCGTGCCGGATGGCCAGCTCGTGCTGATGGCCTGCGGTCCCGGCGGCATCCCATCGCCCGCCCTCTCACTGGCCTACTGCCCGGCGGACAAGACGGTCTACATCTACGAACCGTTCATGCAGGACGAGATGGTCGCGGGTCAGAACTGGCAGCAGCGCGACTTTGTCATCTCGGTGGTCATGGCCCACGAATGGGGGCACCACATCCAGGCCACCCACGGCTACCTGGACGCCCTGATCGTCGAGATGATCAACCATCCCGAGCTGGCCCCGATCATCACCCGTCAGAACGAGCTGCAGGCGGACTGCTTCGCCGGGCTGTACACCCGCTACGCGCGTGATGCGGGCTGGCTGACCATCGGCGATCTGGAGGAGGCCCAGGAGGCGATGCTGCGGGCCGGCGACGACCACATCGAGTCGCCCGGGCACCACGGCCTGCCCGAGCAGCGCAAAGAGTGGTTCATGCGCGGCTACGTCCACTACTCGTACCGTGGCTGCGACGTCTGGTAGAGGCTGACTGACGAGATGGCCCACCTGGGGGCTGGCAGGATCGCTCACCCTGGCCGATAATGGGAACAGCATGAACGTGAAGCCGCAGCCAATCCGCTCGACCGTGCTGGCGCTCGCGCTGGCGCTCCTGACTGCGACGGCCCCGGTGGCCCCGGCCCAGGCCGCGCCCATTGAGGCAGCCCCAGCCGATGCTGCGCCCCAGGAGGCCGCGCCGGCTGAGCAGTCGCCCGACGTCGCTGTGACGCCGGCCCGGCTGCAGGTCTATCCGCTCGGGACGGCGCGCGTGCAGATGGTCCTGACGAATCCGACCGCCAGCGAGCAGGTCTTCGCGCTGGAGATCTTGCTCGTCCGTGCGGACGGCTCCATCGCCACGGCCTACTTGAGCGACGCGCTCTCGCTCGGCCCGGGCATCACGGCCACGGCGATCTACACCATCCGCCACGCCGATGGCGCGGTGGAAGCCGTCGTCACGCCGCGCCGCTGGCCGAACCTCTCCTCGTAGACCCCCATCGCGAGGAGACCACCCGCCTCAGCCTGCGACCGCCGTTGGCTCCGCCCGCTCAGGAGACGCTGCCTCGGCAGACGGTGCTGCCGCCGGCTCGGCTGGCTGGCGCGTGAGGGCGGGCAGGCAGGCAGGATCTCCGCCGACGATGACGGCCAGGGCCGCCGGCAGCAGCTCGATTCGGGCCGGCGTGGTGCCCAGCGGCTGCGAGTCGGCGTGGATCATCATCGGCTGCCGTGGCTCGATCTCGACGGTGCGCGCGCGGAAGCTCAACACCTTGGGGTTGTAGACGCGCCGGCCGCCGGAGATCGCCCAGAGGTGGCGCAGCAGTTCCAGTTTGCCGAAGCCGGTGAAGATCTGCACGTCGAAGCGGCGATCGTCCAGGCGGGCGTCGGGCGCGAGCGTCAGGGCGGCCCCCAGGTACGGCCCGTTGGCGACCGTGACCATCATCGCGCGGTAGCGGCGCGGCTTGCCGTCGAGCCGGATGGTGAGGCGTCGGGGCCGATAGCGCCACATGAACGTGAGCAGCGGCTTGAGCGAGCGCCAGTTCCCACTGTCAAGCTGGTTGAAGTAGGCGAACAGGCCCGCGTCGATGCCGATGCCGGCCGCCTCCAGGAACAGCCGTGACTTCGCCTGTGAGCGCGCCTCGCCGATGTCGATCCGCGCCACGCGCTGGGCCTTGATGACCTCGGCCGCCTGGTCGAGATCGCGCGGGATGCCCAGCATCCGCGCAACGTTCATGATGCTGCCGAGCGGCAGGACGCCCAGGACCGCGTCGGTGTTGACCAGACCCTCGGCCACCTCGGCGACGGTGCCGTCGCCGCCGGCCGCGATCACCCGGCGGAAGCCATCCCGGACGGCCTGTCTTGCCAGCTCGGTGCCGTGGCCGGCACGCTCGGTACAGAAGACCTCGGCTTCGATGCCGTGGCATTCGAGCAGGGCGCGGGCATCGTCGAGTCCGAGCGGGTTGGTGGTCAGCCCGACCTTCCGTCCGGCGGTCGGGTTGATGATGAGGCAGGTGCGAGGCGGGTGCTGGGTCATCGGCCTTCAGTCATCGAGGATGGGGCTGCCAGCCAGGGGCGGACAACGGTGTGGCGCGTACGGAGCGGTGGGCTGAGGCAGCATGGCGGGGTCCGGTGACAGCTGTCAGGCGGGGACCGGCGCAGCGTTAGCGGCGTGGGGTCGGGCCTGCATGGGCGTCTCGGGACGGTCAGCAGCCTGCGGCTGGACGTGGCGCGGAGCCTGGGGCGGACCGCCCGGCAGCCAGCGCTCGACCGGGGCGCCTGCCCACCACGCTCGGTTCAACAGGTCTGCCCGGCCGCGAGCGTCGTGCTGAGCGTAGAGGACGTCGAGCGACAGCCGCACGAAATAGCCGTTGGCAGGGTCCAGGGCGCGGGCGCGCTCCAGGGCGGCACGGGCATCCGCGAGGCGTCCCAGCCGCAGTAGGCACTGGCCCAGCAGCGCGAAGGCCCAGGGATTGGCAGGATCGAGCGTCGCTGCGCGCCGGGCATCCAGCACGCCGAGGGCCGGCTTGCCAGCCTCCCGCGCCCGTCGGCCGCGCCCGAGGTGGTACTGCACCTGCCGGTACTGACGATCCTGTCCCGACTCCTGGGACCGTGCGGGCTGCGCCCAGGTCTTGCTGATCCAGTGGCCCCACATCACCGCCGTACCTCCACGGGCTGTCGGCCCCACAGGCGCACGATACGTGCCAGTACGAACGTGCCTGACAGAAGTGAGAGGCTGCATACTCCCGTGGCGCTGCGCCTCCAACGATGCGCCCGGGTGACATCCGGGCGCGGAGAGCGGCGGGTCCGACCGCGCCAGTAGGGCGGACACGATGGCGTTCAGGGCTGGCACATAGGGTGGTAGGATGCCCACGGAGATCGGGATCAGCGAACGACGAGCCCAGGCGCCGGAGCAGTGGCTCCAGGCCTGGCGACGAGGGCAGCGCGGCATGTCGACGTACCGCATCGAGGGTGGCGCGCCGCTCCAAGGCCGCATCACGGCGAGCGGCGCCAAGAACGCAGCAACCAAGCAGATCGTCGCCAGCTTGCTGACGGACGAGGAGGTTGTCCTCCAGAACGTCCCGCAGATCGGCGATGTCGCCATCACGCTCGACATCGTGCGGTCGCTCGGCGCGACGGTCGAGTGGCAGGACGAATCGACACTGCGGATTCACGCGGCCAGCGTCCGCAGCGGCGAGGTGCCGGTCGCCTTTTCGGGCCTGAACCGGATCCCCGTGCTGCTGATCGGGCCGCTGCTCCATCGCTACGGGACGGCCTCGGTGCCGCTGCTCGGCGGCGACGAGATCGGGGCGCGCCCGCTCAACTACCATGTCGGGGCGCTCCAGCAACTCGGCGCGACGGTTTCCGTCGAGGCGGACCGCTGGCGGGTGAACGCCAGGCGGCTCAAAGGCACGCTCATCGATCTGCCGTACCCGAGCGTCGGCGCCACCGAGAGCGCGTTGCTCTCGTCGGTGCTGGCCGATGGCACCACGGTGATCCGGAACGCGGCTGTCGAGCCGGAGATCATCGACACGATCTTGCTGCTCCAGAAGATGGGCGCGCTGATCGCCGTCGAGGTGGACCGCACCATCATCATCGAGGGCGTCGCGCGGCTGCGCGGCGCACGCCATCGCCTGTTGACCGACCGCATCGAGGTGGCGTCGTTCGCGGCGGCGGCCGTCGCGACCGACGGCGATGTCTTCATCGAGGGCGCGGAGCAGGGCGCGATCACCGCGTTCCTCAACGCCCTGCGGCGCGTCGGCGGCGAGTTCGAGGTGCAGCCGGACGGGATCAGGTTCTTCCGGGGCGGTGACCTGCGCTCGATCGCCCTGGAGACGGATGTCCACCCCGGCTTCGCGACGGACTGGCAGCAGCCGTTCGTGGTGCTGCTGACCCAGGCCAAGGGGCTCTCGGTCATCCATGAGACGGTCTTCGAGCAGCGGTTCGGCTACACCAGCGTGCTGCGCGAGATGGGCGCGACCATCGAGCTGTACAACACCTGTCTGGGGGCCAAGAGCTGCCGTTACCGCTACGGCGATCATCCGCACAGCTGTCTCGTGCAGGGACCGACGGCGCTGCACGGCACCTCGATGCAGATCCCCGATCTGCGGGCCGGTTTCTCGTATGTGATCGCGGCGCTGGTCGGGAAGGGCGCCTCCACCATCGAGGGGGCGCAGTACGTCGAGCGTGGCTACTCGCACATCCCCGACAAGATCGAGCGGCTGGGCGGGCGCTGCCTCGTGGTGCAGGAGTAGCGCTCCTGCAGGCGTCCAGAAGCGGCGCGCGGCACTCGGCTACAATCGGCTCCGACGACCGGAGGTGATTGCCGTGCCTGAGCGTGTGCAGATCGTAGTCCCGGGTGACAACCCGCAGCAGATTCAGGGCTCGCCCCGACTCGACATGCTGGCGCCGTACGGCGATGTGACCGTCCACACAGACCGCCCGACCAGCTTCGAGCAGCAGATCGAGCGCGCGAAGGACGCCACGATCCTGCTCAACTCGCGCGGGGCCGTCAAGTGGCCGGGCGAGGTGCTGCGCCAGTTGCCAAAGCTGAAGTTCATCACCGTGTTCGGCATCGGCACGGACTCCATCGACCTGGTGACGGCGAAGGAGCTGGGGATCGTCGTCTCGAACATCCCTGGCAAGACCGCGCCGGTCGTGGCCGAGCACGCCTTCGCGCTGATGCTGGCGACGGCCAAGCGGCTGGTCTTCCAGACGGGGGAGATGCGCGGAGGCCGCTGGGGCACCCGCATCGACAACGTCTACCTGAACGGGAAGACGCTGGGCGTCGTCGGCGCTGGCCCGATTGGCGCGCGGATGATGGCGCTCGGCAAGGGCCTCGGGATGAAGGTCATCGCCTGGACGTTCAACCCGACCCCCGAGCGCTCGGCCCAGCTTGGCGTCGAGTTCGTGAGCCTCGACGATCTGCTCACCCAGTCCGACGTGGTCAGCCTGCACCTGCCGCTCACCGACAAGAGCCGGGGGATGATCGGCCCGGAGCAGCTTGCGAAGATGAAGGCCGGGTCGATCCTGGTCAACACCGGGCGCGGCCCGCTGGTGGACGAGGCTGCGCTGGTCTCAGCGCTGGAGTCCGGGCATCTGGCGGGCGCTGGCCTGGACGTGTTCACCCAGGAGCCGCTGCCAGCGGACGCTGCCATCCTCAAATGCCAGCAAGTCGTGCTCTCGCCGCACAACGCCGACGCCACCCCCGAGGGCATGGACTTCCTGAATATCGGCGCGGTCGAGAACGCCCTGGCGTTCCTGGACGGCAAGCCGCAGAACGTCGTCAACAAGTAGGCTGCCCGCCGACGCCGCTGCCGGGGGCTGCTGCCGTCGTCAGCGCTGCTTCCGAAGCTCCTCGGCCCTCGCGGCGACGGCCTGCGCGTCTGGGATGTCGTAGAAGGCCGGCGTGTAGACGCCGCGCCGGAAGAACGTCAGCCCGGTGTTGCCGTACACCTCGTCGAACAGGCCCGTCGGGCCGAAGGTGACCGTGCCGGAGCCGTCCGGGCGGACAGACGTGCCGATGCTGGGCACGGTGGCAAGCGGGATGGCGTCCAGCGACCGGCCGCGGAGCTGTCGGAGGATCAGCGCGCGCCGGGCGGTCAGCGCGTAGTGGGTGTTCCGCTTGACCCAGGCCTGGTAGAAGAACCGCCCGACCAGGAAGTACAGCGCCAGGATCACGAACGGGATGCCGAACACGGCCAGGGCAGGCGGCCCAGGCGGGCTGCCTGTGAGTCCAAGCACGGACGCTTCCCAGTAGAAGGTGAAGCCGCCCCAGAGCAGGCTGAACGGGATCAGGAAGAGATCGGCGCGGGTCAGGTAGCGCTTCGGGTCTGGCTGGCCGATCCAGACGATGCGCTCGCCGCGTGCCAGATCGCGCTCGAAGAGGGATTCGTACACGGGCTGCGCTCCCAGGGCCGGCCTGCCGCCACGCCAGGGCGGATGATACCGTGCGACCGCTCGCCGCACGTGCACGCATGGGAGAGCCGTGCCCGTTTCACGTGCTCGTTTCAGAGCATAGCGCCGCGCGCACACGCGTGGGAGAGCCCGCCGCTGCTCCGGTACAATCGTCGCATGCCACGCTTCAGCGACTTCGACACGCGACAGTACCGGATGGTCGATGCCCGCACCGGGTACGGCGAGTGGGTCGCCACCTACGAGGGGACCGTCGAGGACGAGATGGACCTGGCGCTGCTGGCGCGCGTCACGACGGTCGACTGGTCAGCCGTCCGCGAGGCGGCCGATCTCGGGTCGGGGACGGGGCGCACGGGCGCGTGGCTGCACGGCCAGGGCGTCGGGGCCATCGACGGCGTAGACGTGACCCCCGAGATGCTGGAGCGCGCACGGCGGCGAGGCGTTTTCCGCCGGCTGACCGTGGCGGACGTGGCCGCGACCGGGCTGCCCGACGCCGCCTACGACCTGATCACGACCTCGCTGGTGGACGAGCACCTGGAAGACCTCCTGCCGCTCTACCGGGAGGCGTTCCGGCTCGGGCGGCCGGGCGCGGCCTACGTGCTGGTCGGCTACCACCCCGAGTTCATGATGGTCTCGGGCATGCCGACCCACTACCGGAACGCGGCCGGCGAGGAGATCGCCATCGACACGCACCTGCACCTGATCAGCGAGCATGTGCAGGCGGCGCTCGGGGCCGGCTGGACGCTGGCGGAGATGCACGAGCGGCTGATCGACGATGCCTGGGTGGCGCTCAAGCCAAGGTGGGAGCGGTATCGCGGCCACCCGATCTCGTTCGCGTTCGTCTGGCGCAAGCCCGCCTGACATCGATTCCACAGGGCTGAGCGCGCGGCCGCGACTGTGCGGCGTACCTCGCATTTTTGAGGTTGGCGATCCGGCCGAAGTTGCGCGTTTGCGCCATCCCCTGTCAAGCCGTCACACCGTTTCTCTTTACGGGGCCGGCGACCGCAGCAGTGCGGACGCGCAGCTAGCAGCCACGGTCAGACCCTCGCGCCGCTTTGCCACGACCTCGGTGAGCTTGGAGTGAGCCTTATGCAAATTGATCCGAACGTCAATATCGCAGCACTCACCAGGCTTGCCGACAAAACCGGCGAGGTACAGGCCCAGGTCGGTGTCAGCGTGCTCAAGGAGGTCATGGAGACCGCCGAGTCGCAGACGCTTCAGATGCTCCAGTCGATGCAGCCGCACCTCGGCCAGAACGTGGACGTGCGGGTATAACGTCCGCTGCCTGTCCTTCGTCTGTCAGCAGAGCACTCCCAGACGACGCGCGACCGAGATCGGTCGCGCGTCATTCGTTGTCCAGGGCATCGGTCTGGGTGGCCGCGCGTCGCCGAATCCCAGGGTGATTGCACGTTGGGCGGGTGGTGCAGCATCGGGGACAGGGCGATTGCACGTTGGGTGGGTCGTCCAGCGTTGTCGGGGCTTGAAACCCCCGCCTACCATCCTGCAGTCGCTGCGCGACGCTCCAGGCTCACCAGGCCCTGCCGTTCCCGGCGTCCGTCGCGCAGCGACGGCATGACTGTAGACGGGGGTTTCAACCCCTGACTGTGCGTTTCATGGCGTTGTGGGAACATCAACGAAGGCGCACGGCGATCTCATCTGGAATGGACTCGATCACCACGGGCGTTTCATAGCGTTGCGGGAACATCAACGAACGCGCAATCGCCCTGGGCCGAATCCAACCTGAAGGCTGTAGTCTGCCACAGCCTGGTGACCTCACCCCCGTCCCCGCTCCGCGCCGGAGATGATGTCGGCGGAGCCGATATTTGCGCCGCTTGACGGGCCGCCCCCTGCGCCGTACCGTGGAGTGTGCGAGTCCGGCCGCCGACCGCCGGCGATCGGGACCGCGTACAGGGAAGGGGTATCTGCCGATGCGTGCGCGTGCTGTGCCCGTGCTCTTGCTCCTCTGCAGCCTGCTGGCGTTTCCACCGGCGGCGCTCGGCGCGACGCCCTCGCCGTTTGCCGTCCAGCCGTTCGCCGTCCAGCAGAACCCGCTGGCGATCACCGCGCGGCTCGGCATCTCGGCCGGCGACCGGATCCAGAACGTCGAGCGGGGGACCGACCGCCGGGTGCTGGAGCGGCTGTTGCCGGAGCTGTTCGCGTCGGCGGCGATGCTCGGCGTGCGGATCGAGACCGTGTCGGTCGGGCGTGGGTTCTGGTCCGAGGATGGCGAGGTCGAGTCTGAAAACGATCTGGATCTCGTGGTGTCGGGGGTCCAGGAGAACATTCTTGCCCTCGGAGCGATGCTCGGGCAGGAGTGGGGGCAGAGCGCCGTGCTGGTCTGGCAGAGTGCGCCCGGCTCCGACATGCTGACGGCGACGCTCCCGCTGCCCGGCGGGACGGCGGCGCTCAACGAGCAGGTCTTCGAGCAGCTGGCGAAGGTGCTGACGGACGGCGGCCACATCCGGTACGGCGGCGCGGACAGCCTCGTCTTCGTGGCCCACACGGGGGATGACTCCGGTCCGCGGTTCCGCGCTCGCATGGCCGAGGCGCAGCGTGTCCTGACGGCGGCGGGCGTCCGGACGGGGGCGCTGGCGTTCGGGCAGGCGACGATGGTCTCGCTGACGAAGGCGACGTACCAGCAGTACATCGACGGGGCGATTCGCGGCAAGGCGGCCTGACCGTTCAGGGGGTGCTCTTCGAGTACCATTCCGCCGTGCCTGAATCGCCGTCCGCTGCCGTCGCTTCCACGAGTCGGCCCCATGAGGGGCCGGTGCTCGAACTGCGTGACCTCGTGACCGAGATCCGCGGTCGGCGCGGGGCGATCCGCGTGGTGGACGAGGTCTCGCTGACGGTCGGGCCGGGCGAGATCGTCGGGCTGGTGGGCGAGTCCGGCTGCGGCAAGTCGATGACGGCGTTCTCGGTGCTGGGGCTCTTCCCGACGCCGGCCGCCAGGGTGGCAGGCGGCCAGATCCTGTTTCGCGGTCAGGAGCTGCGGGGGCTGGCCCCGCACGAGCAGCGGCTCTACCGAGGCGCACGGATCGGGATGGTCTTCCAGGATCCGTCGAGCTTTCTGGATCCGCTGATGCCCGTCGGGCGGCAGGTGGCCGAGACGCTGGTCTCGCACGGCCAGCGGAACGGCGTCGAAGCGCGGGTGCTGGAGCTGCTCTCGCAGATGGAGCTGCCCGATCCGGCCGCCGTCGCGCGGCGCTACCCGCACGAGCTGTCTGGCGGGCAGCGGCAGCGGGTGCTGATCGCGGCGGCGCTGGCGATGCGGCCGGCCCTGCTGATCGCCGACGAGCCGACGACGGCGCTCGACGTGACGGTGCAGGCGAGCATCTTGCACCTGCTGCTGCGCCTGCGTGAGACGCTGGGCCTGGGCATCCTGCTGATCACCCACGACCTCGGGATTGTGGCCGAGGTCTGTGACCGCGTCTACGTGATGTATGCCGGGCGCGTCGTCGAGACGAACGACATTCGCGGGCTGTTCGCTCGTCCACGCCATCCGTACACCCAGGGCCTGCTGCGCGGCACTCTCAGCGTCGAGGCGTTCAGCGGCGATCTCTTCTCGATCCCCGGTGTGGTGCCAAACCCGCGTGCCTTTCCGGCTGGCTGCCGCTTCAACCCGCGCTGCCCGATCGCCGTGGACGTGTGCCGCGTCAACGATCCGCCGTTGATGCCACGCGACCACGGGTCCGATGCGTGCTGGCGGGCGCTGGAGCCGGCGGCAGCCAATGCCTGGGCCGCCGGGGCCGCCGTGCCACACTCCGAGTCTGACGCGTGAGGGCCGGATGAAGGTCTATCTAGCATCGCCGCTCGGGTTCGCCACGGCTACCCGGGCGTATCTGCATGAGCTGGTCACGGCCCTGGAGGGGCATGGGCTGACCGTCTACGATCCATGGGGCAGCAATCGCCCGAAGACGCCGTCGCTCGCGCCGCCACCCGAGCTGCCCGCCGACTACGAGCAGCGGCGGGCCGTGCGCCATGCGAAGAACCACACCATCGGGCAGCAGAACGCCGAGGCGATCCAGAACGCGCACGGGCTGATCGCGGTGCTCGACGGGGTGGACGTGGACTCGGGGACGGCCGCCGAGATCGGGTACGCCTTCGGGCTGGGCAAGGCGATCTGGGGCCTGCGGACGGACACGCGGCTGGCGGGTGACAACGAGGGCGCCATCGTCAACCTCCAGGTGCAGTACTTCATCGAGGCGAGCGGCGGGCGCATCGCGCAGTCGATCCCGGATCTGCTGCTGCTGCTGGACTACCGCGAGCTGCCGGGCGGCTCGGATGTGCCAGAGCCTGAGCCGTCTGCCCCTGAGCCGATCCCATTCCGTCCGCACCTGGTCCAGCCGAGCGGCGTCAGCGAGGATGACGACGACGATGACGGCGAGGATGGGGGGGATCGGGGGCAGGGTCGGTGACGCCGCTCATCGAAGGGCGGAATCTGAGCCGCGTGTTCGTGGTGCGGTCCGGCTTCTTCGGGCCGCGCCGTCAGCTCCGCGCCGTGGACGACGTCTCGCTCGCCATTCAGGAGGGGGAGACCGTCGCGCTGGTCGGGGAGAGCGGCTCGGGGAAGTCAACGCTCGGTCGGATGCTGCTCGGGCTGCTGCCGCCGACGGCCGGCGAGATCCTGTACGACGGCCGCCCGCTGCGAGACCTGACTGGCGAGGCCTGGAAGCGCTTCCGACGCGAGGTGCAGGTCGTGTTTCAGGACACGGCGTCCTCGCTCAACCCGCGCAAGACGATTGGCGGCAGCCTGGAAGTGCCGCTCCGCTACAACCTGGGGATGCGCGGGCCGGACGTGCGCTCGCGGACCGAGGCTCTGCTGGCGCAGGTCGGGCTGGACCCGGCCGTCTTTCTGGAGCGGTACCCGCACGAGCTGTCCGGCGGTCAGCGGCAGCGGGTCGGCGTGGCGCGGGCCGTGGCCTCGAAACCGCGCTTCGTGGTGGCCGACGAGCCGGTCTCGGCGCTCGACGTGTCGGTGCGGGCCCAGGTGCTCAAGCTGCTGCGCGATCTCCAGCAGGCGACGGGGCTGGCCGAGCTGTTCATCACCCACGATCTGGGGGTGGTGCGGGCGGTGGCGGGCCGGGTGCTGGTGATGTACCTGGGCGCGCTGGTCGAGAGCGGACCGGTGGACGCGCTGTTTGCGGCCCCGGGCCACCCGTACACCCGTGCGCTGCTGGCCGCAACGCCCGTTCCCGATCCGGTGCGGCGGCAGAACCGCCAGCCGCTGGGCGGCGAGATCCCGTCGCCGCTCGCGCCGCCGTCCGGCTGCCGGTTTCATCCGCGCTGCCCGCTGGCGCAGGAGGTTTGCCGCACGACGGTCCCGCCGATGGTGTCGCTCGACGGCGGCATCGAGAGCGCGTGTCACTTCGCCGCCGAGGTGCAGAAGCTGGGTCCGGCGGGCCACGCCGCCGAGGCGTAGCGGGCGGGCGGGGGATACGCCCTCCGACAGAATTGACATATTGACAGAATCGGCGGGCGAGGGCGCGCTTTCGCCGCGTCGTGCTGCCTTGCGCCGAGGTCGGCGTGGCTGCGGGCTACATGACGGGTCAGACGATCGACGTCAACGGCGGGATGTACATGAGCTGAACGCCCGGGAGCGCGGCGATCTTCGCCCGGTCTACGCGTTGGGGCCGAGGTACGCGCCGCGCTCCTTGAGCGTCTGGCGGAGCCACGGCACGGGCACCTTGCGGGGGGGCACGCCCTCCTGGAGGGCCAGGGCGGCGGCGGTGCCGGCCGCCTCGCCCATCGCAAAGGAGGGCGGCATCACACGGATACCGCCGAGCGCCTCGTGGGTCGCCGAGACGCACCGGCCCGCCACCAGCAACTGCTCGACCTTCAGCGGCACGAGACAGCGGTACGGGATCTGGTAGGCGTTGGCCGTCTCGCCGCGATTGGAGATGCCGCCGCCGGCGCCCTTCGGATCGTGGATGTCGATGGGGTAGGCGCAGTAGGCGATGGTGTCGTCAAAGTCGCGGCCGGCGATCAGGTCATCCAGGGTCAGGGTGTACTCGCCCTCGATGCGACGGGTCTCGCGGACGCCGATCTGCGCGGCGGTGTCGATCAAGATGCAGTTCTGGAAGCCCGGGACGTACTTGCGGAGGAAGGCGTAGATCTCGAGCACCTGCCGCCGCCCCTCGATCTCGGCGCGGGTCAGGTCGGCCACCTTGGTACCGTCCACCCCGAGCACCCGGCTGACGTTGACTCGCCAGACGCCCTCCTGCGGGCTCTCGTACATGCTGAGGCGCTCGCGCGGGATGGTGTAGTCGCCGTTGGCCTGGGCGGCCTTGATACAGGAGCTGAACGCCATCCGCTGCTCGATCTCCTCCGGGTGCTCGCGGAAGTAGGCGTCCACCTGGGCGCGCTCGACGTTGCCCACCCGGAAGAACATGGTGGCCGGCTGCACCAGCCCGTCAGACTCGCGGCCCTGCTTGAACGGCGCGCCAGCCCGGGCTGCAACGTCGGCGTCCGCCGAGCAGTCGATGGTCGTCTTGGCGCGCACGACCTGCAGCCCTTCCTTGCTGTGCACGACCGCGCCGCGGACCGCGCCATCCTCCACGATGGGATCGACGAACGAGGTGTGCAGCATCAGGCGGACGTCGGCCTCCAGGCACAGCTCGGCGCTGGCGACCTTCATCGCCTCGGGGTCGAACGGGGTCACCCCGATGTGGCCGTGCTTCATGTAGGCCGAGCGCGAGATCGAGGAGGGGACTTTCGAGGGGTGGATCGCGCCGCCGGTCGTCTCCATCCGCCGCACCAGCTCGTCGAAGATGCCGCGCACCAGCTGGGTTCTGCCGTCCGCGCTGAACGAGGTCATGAACGGTCCGACGAGGCTGGCCGTGGCGTTGCCGCCCAGGAAGCCGTAGCGCTCGATCAGGATGGTGCTGGCGCCGTTGCGGGCGGCGGCGACGGCCGCACCGATGCCGGCCGTCCCGCCGCCGACGACGAGCACGTCAACCTCGGCGACGACGGGCGCTTCACGGGTGTAGGTGTACGTGTGGGGCATGAGACAGCCTCTGGCAGTGTTGGCGGTGAGCGTGGTGGACGCTGGCGGGCTTACTCGCTGGCGAGGCTCGCGAGGTGGACGCCGAGCGCTGACGCCCGGTCAGGCTCGCGCTGGCTACTGATGGCCGACGCCGCCCGGCGGCCAATCGGCCGCGAGACGGGCGCGTGCGCCGAGCCGTTGTGCGGGTGCGGCCCGATCATCTCCATCAGCATGTCGAGGAACGCCTGGGCGATGCCGCCCGGCGGCCCGACGTCGTTGCGGCGGATCACCACCATCCGGCGGTGGACCGGCCCGGCATCGACAATCGGGACGGAGGCCAGCTGCCCCAGCTCCAGCTCGCGCTCGACCGCGACGATCGGCAGCAGCGCCACCCCGAGCCCCTCTTCGAGCATCTTTTTCGCCGCCTCGAAGTTGTCCAACTCCATAATGATGCGAGGGGGTACGCCAGCTCCAACGAACAACGCCTGGGTCAGCTCGTAGTAGCTGGAGGCTCGGTCGAAGACTACCAGCCCCTCGGCGACCACGTCCGCCAGCCGGGCGGAGCCGCGTCGTGCGAACGGATGAGATGGATGGGTCACGAGCGTCAGCTCGTCGTCATAGAGCGGAATCACATCAACATCGTCGTGGCGCAGTTGGCGCACGATGGCCAGTTCGACGCTCTCGGTGAGGACCAGCTCCAGGACTTGCTCGGAGTGCCCGGTCCGCACGGTCAGCTCGACGCGCGGATGCTCCATCCGGAACCGTTTGAGGACTTTCGGGAGCACGTAACTGCTGACCGACCCGGTCGCGCCGATCACCAGCTTGCCGGCCCGGCCGCTCGCAAGGTCGGCCACGGCGGCGCGGCCATCGACAATCGCCATGAGCGCCCGCTCGGCGTGCGGGAGGAAGACGCGGCCGGCATCGGTCAGGCGCACGCCGCGCCCGGACCGCGCGAACAACACCTGTCCCAGCTCGGACTCAAGTGCGTGGAGGCGGGCTGTCAGCGCTGGCTGGGTGACGCCCAACGCTTCAGCGGCCCGCGAGACTGTTCCGCGTTGAACGACCTCGACGAACGCTTCGATCTGCTTGATGAGCACGCCGCACCTCGGATCAGAGAGGTATACCGGCCGGGGGGATGCCTGAGCCAGCATCGGCCGGCAGCAGACAGCCGGCTGGGCACGCACCAGCCCACCCCCGTGTGACGGCCTCGCCCGCGGGTGCCAGGGCGCTGCCCCCTGCACCGACGCGCGTCGTCCCCATCGGATTCTCAGCCTGTAGGACACGAAGGAGCATCACTCGATGGCCAATCCACTCACCTTGATGGCGGTACACGCCCACCCGGACGACGAATCCATCGGCACGGGCGGTGTGCTGGCGCAGGCGGCCGCCGATGGGTTCCGCACGGTGCTGGTGACCTGTACCGGCGGCGAGGTCGGCGAGATTGCCCCGGAGACCGGCGTCGAGCCGGAGCTGTTGGCCGAGGTGCGGCGGCGCGAGCTTGAGCGGGCCTGCGAGATTCTCGGTGTTCGTCACCTGGAGATGCTGGGCTACCGCGACTCGGGCATGATGGGCGCCCTGGACAACCACCACCCGGAGGCGTTCCACCAGGCGAACCTGAACGATGCCATCGCGCGGCTGGTGACGCTGGTCCGCACGTACCAGCCGGACATCATCGTCACCTACGACGAGAACGGCTTCTACGGACACCCGGACCACATCAACGCGCACCGGGTGGCGGTCGGGGCGTTCCACCGTGCCGGCGATCCGCTGCTGGACGACGGTCACCCGCCCCACACGACGGCGAAGCTGTACTACACGGCGATCGGGCAGTCGCAGTTCGTGGAGTTCGGGCGGCGGCTGCACGAGCTTGGGATCGACGGCCCTGGCGGACGTTCGGACGGCGACGCCGAGGCAGCCGCCGATCCGCAGGCGGACGCTGCACCGGCGGCTGCTGCTGCGACAGAGGAAGCCGCGCCGACGCCCCCGCCCTGGGGCATCCCGGACCAGCTCATCACCACGGTGGTGGATGTCTCGGCGCACGTCTCGAAGAAGCGCGAGGCGCTCTGGGCCCATGCGACCCAGATGGGGCCGGAGGTCTTCTTCGCGCGGCTGCCGGATCAGGCGTTCGACAGCATGTTCGGGCGGGAGCAGTTCCGGCTGGTGCAGTCGCGGGTGCCGGTGTCGCTGCCGGAGACGGACCTGTTCGCGGGGCTGCGGTAGGGCGCAGCGGGTTGAGCGGTGAGGCTGTCCCCGGGTGCGACCGTATACTGATAGCTCCGGACCGCGTCCTCAGCGGCGCGAGAGGTGGAGGTATGGTGAAGTTCCTGTTTGGTGTCCTGATCGGCTTCGGGCTGAAGATGGCGTACGACTTCTTCCAGGAGGAGCGCATCCCGACGGACCTGGGCATGGCGCAGGGCCGCTCTGAGGCGATCCTGGACGAGACGCGTCAACTGGTGCGTGAGCTGCGCGAGGAGATCCGCTCGGTGATCGCGCGGAACGGCTCGACGGCCGCCAGCGACGCCGCGACGACCGCCTAACGCATCACCTGGACCGGCCTGGCCGCCAACAGCTCGGCGGCCCGCCGGACCGGCGGATCGTCGCCCTGTTGAAGGTCCGCCACCTGGGCGACGGCCTCCACATCTGGCACCACGCCCTGCTTGTCGATGGGCGTGCCGTTCGGGGTCTGCATCCGCGCGACGGTCATCTGGAACGCCGAGCCGTCTGAGAGCTGCTGCGTCACCAGCCCGACGGTGCCGGCGGTCTTCGCGCCGACCACGGGGCCAGCCCGGTACTCCTTGACCGAGGCAGTGAAGACCTCGGCCCACGACGACGTGCCACGGTCCACCACCACGGCGAACGGCACCCGGCCGGCGGCAGACCGCCCCGGCGCTTGCAGGGCGATGCGCTGACCGTTGCGGTCCACCGCGTACGCCACCGGGCGGTTCTCCAGGAAGTTGAGGGCCACCAGCGCCATCGTCTCGGGCGTGCCCGTCGAGTTGCCGCGCAGGTCGAGGATCCAGCCACGGATGCCCTGATTGCGGCCCGTCACCAGCAGCCGCTGCACGAACTCCGGTGTGCCCTCGGTGAAGCTGCGGATGCGCATCACGGCGAGGCCATCCTGGCGCACGTTGACGTCGATGGGCGGGGTGTCTACGGGGGCGCGACGGATGCGAACGTCGGTTGGCGGCGGGGCGCCCCGCATGATCGAGAGCGTGACGGCGGTGCCTTCCTGGCCGCGCACCATCGCCGAGACCTGTGAGACGCTCAGGTTGTTGGTGGGGTTGCCGTCCACGGCGACGATCTGGTCGCCCAGACGGAGGCCAGCGCCGGCGGCCGGGCTGTTCCGAAACACTTCGGAGACGTAGGGCGGGTCCGTCGGGCCGGGCTTCGACATAATGACGCCGACGCCAGTGATCCGCGTCTCGCCGGTGACGACGAGGTCCGTTGGATCCAGCAACTGGGCCGCGTCGTCCTGCAGCGCCGCCAGCATCCCCCGAACGATGGCGCGGTCTGGCCGGCTCTGCGCGGCCCAGGCCGGGTGCTTGGCAACCATCAGATCGTAGCCGCGCGCGAACGCCGACCAGTCACGGGCGGGATCGCCGACCGGGGCGGGCAGGAGGTCGATGGGGGCGAGATCGAGCGGCAGGGCGTTGGCCTGGGCGCCCGCTTCGTGGACAGCGGCCACCGCGCTTTCGACGATCTGGGACGGATCGACCGGGCCGGGGTACCGCTGGACGATCTGCTGGTAGACGTTCGCCAGCTCGGACGTGGGGATCAGCCCGTTGTTGGTGGCGGCCGTCGGCGCCGCGCCGCGCACCGTACCCGTGGCCGCGCCGCTCTGGGAGGGTTTGGGGGCGGCGGTCTCGTCCTGGGTGCTGGCACGCGTGTTGCCGGACTGGGCGCTGCTCGCGGCCGAGCAGCCGGTGACCAGCGCAGCGATGGTGACCACGGCCACGCCACGTGCGGCCACACGGAGCCAGCCTGCACGCCACGCGGTGGGTGTGGGCACGGTGCGCGCCTCCTAGAACGAGGCAGGCCTTCGCGAACCTGCTCGTCCTGGATTATAGCGAGCGCCCCGGGCGCGGACGTGCGAGATTCCGGCTCGGCCCCGACGTCTGGGTGGCGTCCAGCGAAAAAGGGTGTGAGGCCGGCGGCGTGGTACGCTCTCCCCGTCATGACCGTCCTCCGTTCGTCGTTCGATCCGGCCGCCGAGGCGAGCCGCCAGAACGAGGCCCACAATCGGGCGCTGACGGCCGAGCTGCGGGAGCGGCTGCGGACCGTGCAGGCCGGCGGCGGCGTGGCGGCGGTGGCGCGCCACCGGGCGCGCGGCAAGCTGCTGGCCCGCGAGCGCATCGCTCGGCTCTGCGATCCGGGCACGCCGTTTCTGGAGCTTGGCGCACTGGCGGCCTGGGACCAGTACGGCGGTGAAGCGCCCTCGGCCGGCATCGTGACGGGCATCGGGACGGTCAGCGGGCGCGAGGTGATGCTGGTCGCGAACGACGCGACGGTCAAGGGTGGCACGTACTACCCGCTGACGGTGAAGAAGCACCTGCGGGCGCAGGAGGTCGCGGCGCAGAATCGGCTGCCGTGCCTGTACCTGGTGGACTCGGGCGGGGCGTTTCTGCCGCTCCAGGCCGAGGTCTTCCCGGACCGCGACCACTTCGGCCGGATCTTCTACAACCAGGCGCAGATGTCGGCACAGGGCATCGCGCAGATCGCCGTGGTGATGGGCTCCTGCACGGCCGGTGGGGCGTATGTGCCGGCCATGAGCGACGAGTCGATCATCGTGCAGGGGACGGGCACGATCTTCCTGGGCGGGCCGCCCCTGGTGAAGGCCGCCACCGGCGAGGATGTGAGCGCCGAGGATCTCGGCGGTGCGGACGTACACACGCGGCTCTCGGGCGTGGCCGACCACTTCGCCGAGGACGACGAGCAGGCGCTGGGCATCGCGCGGCGGCTGGTGGGCAACCTGACGGCGCAGAAGTCCGAGCCATGGGAGGTGCAGCCAGCGCGCCCGCCGCTGGCCGACCCTGACGACCTGTACGGGCTGATCCCCCGCGACGCCCGCCAGCAGCTTGAGGTCCGCGAAGTGATTGCGCGGCTGGTGGATGGCTCGGAGTTCGACGAGCACAAGGCGCGCTACGGCACGACACTGGTGTGCGGCTTCGCGCGGATCATGGGCTTCCCGGTCGGGATCGTCGCGAACAACGGCATCCTGTTCTCGGAGAGCGCGCTCAAGGCGACGCACTTCATCGAGCTGTGCTGCGCGCGTCGGACGCCGCTGATCTTCTTGCAGAACATCACCGGTTTCATGGTGGGCCGCGAGTACGAGCAGCGGGGCATCGCGCGGGATGGCGCGAAGATGGTGATGGCCGTGGCGAACGCCGCCGTGCCGAAGTTTACGGTCGTGATCGGCGGCTCGTTTGGGGCGGGCAACTACGCGATGTGCGGGCGGGCGTACGGCCCCCGGCAACTGTGGCTCTGGCCGAACAGTCGCACGTCGGTGATGGGCGGCGAGCAGGCGGCGAACGTGTTGCTGACGGTGCGATTAGAGCAGTTGCGGCAGCGGGGCGGCGACCTGTCGCCAGAGGAGCGCGCGGCGTTCGTTGCGCCGATCGTGGAGCGCTACGAGGAGGAGGGCAGCCCATACTACAGCACGGCCCGCCTCTGGGATGATGGGATCATCGATCCGCTGGACACGCGGGCGGTGCTGGCGCAGGGGATCTCGGCGGCGTTGAACGCGCCGATCTCGTTGACGACGTTCGGCGTCCTGCGGATCTGAGTGACCGGATCGCGGGCTGAACGATTCGAGGCGCTGGTGGAGCGGGCGCGGGCCTGCGGCGTGTGTCCTCGCATGGAGGGCCGCACCAGGGCCATCGGCGAGGGGAACGGGCCGCTGGATGCCCGCATCCTGTTCGTGGCCGAAGCGCCCGGCCGGCTCGGGGCGGACCGCACGGGCGTGCCGCTGACCGGCGACCAGACCGGTCGGACCTTCGGGCGGCTGCTGGCAGCGGCCGGCATCGAGCGGAGCCGCGTCTTCGTGACGAACGCGGTGCTGTGCAATCCGCGCCGGCCGGATGGCCGCAACGACCGCCCGACAGCCGCCGAAGTGCGTGCCTGCTCAGCGCATCTACGCGGGACCATCGACCTGCTCGGCCCGGCCTGGGTCGTGAGTCTGGGGCGGGCGGCGCTGGAGGCACTCAGGCTGATCGAGGCGCACGATCGCGTGCTGGCGCGGGATGTGAGCGTCCCGGTTGACTGGTACGGGCGACAACTCGTGCCGCTCTACCATCCTGGTCCGCGCGCGCTGGCGCGCCGGCCCTTCGAGCAGCAGGCGGCGGACTACCGGGCGCTGGCGGCGCTGCTCGGGGGAGCTTGACCGAGGCTTCGGGAGCTTGACAGAGGTCTTGGCGTGACGAAGCCGTGTCGCAGCGGCGACTGATGCCGGCGGGCGGCCTTCCTAGAATGGGAGTACCTCATCCCAGCCCGGTGCGCCGCCGCTTCGCCGTGGCGACGCATCCCCAGACCTGTCAGACAGGAGGCTCACGTCAGATGGCTGCTCGCAAGGGCCGACTGAGCATACGCGGCCCCAGTTCACCCGATCTCGGTCAGGAGCGCCCGACCGAACGCGTCCGCCCGAGCGCCCTGCTCGATCTCGGCATCCGCGACGACACGCCGAACGCCAGTCGGCCGCCGGTCGTGCCATCGCCGCGCCGGTAGGCGGCGGCCCCATCCTGGCTCCCTGAGAGGGACTGGGCAACGACGGCCCGCCGTCTCGCATGCTTTGCACAGGAACCGGGTCTGTCACCGGGCAGAGGGAGCCGATCCGCTGGTTTCCTCTGCTCGTGGATGGACCGTCGCCCCGTCAGAGCAGCTTCTCGGCCAGGATCAGCAGGTCGCCGTCGGCCTCCACCAGCAGTTCGCGGGTGCCGCCGCGCGTCCAGACGTCCTGCAGCACGCGCGCGCCCGGCCCGAGCCGGCGGCTCGCTTCGGCCACGGACTCGACGTGGATGTACGGCACCGTCTGCCCGAGCAGCCGGTCCGTCAACAGGGCGTCGTAGTCGCCGTTCATGAACGCGGCTGAGGCCAGGATCAGCGCGGTCTGGCCGGCCCGCAGCCCGACGCAGCCGTCGTCGCCAGTCTCAACCCGCTCGAACCCGAGCGCCTCGAAGCGTCGGACGGTGGGCGTGATGTCCGGGAGCACCTGAAGCGGCGTGACGCGGAGGACTGAGCGATCCGGGGGCGCGGCGATCATGCGGCAAGGCCTCCATCGGGGTGAGCAGCGCCGCCAGCCTGTCCCCACGACGCGCCAGCGGCCTCTCTAGAATATACGTTCTAGAGAGGCCGCTGCCATCACAAAGCTGTCGCAGGGCGGGCGTCGTTCAGGCCCCGGCTGCCGCCTTGACGATGCCTGCGAACGAGGCTGCTACCAGGCTTGCGCCGCCGACCAGCGCGCCGTCGATGTCGGGCTGGGCCAGCAGCTCGGCCGCGTTGTCCGGCGTGACGCTGCCGCCGTACTGGATGCGGGTTGCGGCGGCGACGTCCGTGCCGAAGAGCGCTTCGACCTCGGCGCGGATGAAGCGGCACCCCTCGTTGGCGTCGGCGACCGTCGCCGCGCGGCCGGTGCCGATGGCCCAGACCGGCTCGTAGGCGACCACCAGCCCTTCGATGCTCGGCAGCCCGTCGAGCGCGACGTGGACCTGCCGCCGCAGCACCGACTCCGTCGCGCCCCAGTGGCGCTCGGCCAGGGTCTCGCCGACGCAGAGGATCGGCAGCAGCCCACCGGCCTGGACGGCCTTGATCTTCTTGGCGACGGTCTCATCCGTCTCCCCGAAGATGCTGCGGCGCTCCGAGTGCCCGATGATGACGTACTGCACCAGCCCGCTCAACATCGCGAGGCTGATCTCGCCGGTGAACGCGCCCTTCGGCTCGTTGGAGGCGTTCTGTGCGCCGACCTGGAGGCCGGTGCCGCGCAGCCGCTCCGAGATCGGGTACAGGGACACGAACGGCGGGCAAACCACCCGGTCCACCGCGCCGACCTCGCCGATCAGCGGGAGCAGGGCATCGACGAGCGCCAGCCCCTCGCCGATGGTGGTGTTCATCTTCCAGTTGCCAGCCACTATCGGGCGGCGCGAGCCAGGCATAAAGCTGAGCCTCTCTCGGGCGATCTGACGCCCGGTGCGTGCGCCCGGCCCGACGACGACCGGTCTGCGCCAACCGGCTCGCTCGGGCATCAGCGCACGCAGTTCCTTGGATCAAGAATAGGGCCTGGCATCAGCGTCGGCAGGCCGAGTCTGTCATCCCGAACGAAGCGAGGAACGAGCCCACACCACTCGTCACCCCGACCGCGGCGAGGAACGCGCACCCTCGACGTCATCCCGACCGCGGCGAGAAACGACCTCCCGTCCGTCATCCCGACCGTAGCGAGGAACGAGTGAAGTGGAGGGATCTTCCCCGGTCACCTGAACACCGGACTTGAAGAAGATCCCTCGACTGCGTTCGCAAGCTCACTCCGCTCGGGATGACAGTGATGGAGATGCTCGCTCCGCTCGGGACGACGGAGTGTGGTGCATGTTCACTCTGCTCGGGATGACGGAGTGTGGTGCATGTTCATTCGGCTCGGGATGACGGTGATGGAGATGCTCACTCTGCTCGGGATACTTGAGCGGAGTGAGCACCGATGACTCAGCGTGCTAGGCGTCGTCCAGGGCCGCGACCCCGGGCAGCTCCTTGCCTTCCAGCAGCTCCAACGACGCGCCGCCGCCGGTTGAGATGTGCGTCATCTTGTCGGCGAGGCCAAGCTGCTCGACGGCCGCCACCGACTCGCCGCCGCCGATCACCGTGACGGCAGACGACGCGGCCAGCACCTGGGCGATGGCCCTGGTGCCCTCGGCGAAGGCCGGGATCTCGAAGACGCCCATCGGGCCGTTCCAGAGGACCGTGCCGGCGTTTGCGAGCGCCGCGCTGTAGGCCGCCACTGACTTCGGGCCGATGTCCACGATGGCGCGGTCTGCCGGGACGGCGGATGCATCCACCACCTCGCCCGTCGCACCCTCTTCGACCTTCGCCGTCACCACGACATCGGTCGGCAGCAGCAGCTCGACGCCGCGCTCCTTGGCCCGCGTGTCAAGGTCCGCGGCCGTGGCGACGAGGTCGGCCTCCAGCAGCGACGTGCCGACCTCCAGGCCACGGGCCTTGAGGAACGTGTTCGCCATGCCGCCGCCGATCAGCAGCTTGTCCACCCGCTGGAGCATGCTCTCCAGCACGCCGAGCTTGCTGGAGACCTTCGCGCCGCCGACGATGGCCACGAACGGCTTCCTGGGGCTTTCCAGGATGCCGCCGAGGACTTCCAGCTCCTTGTGCATCAGGAAGCCGGCCGCTGACGGCAGGTACTCCGCGATGCCGGCCGTCGAGACGTGCGCGCGGTGGGCCGCCCCGAAGGCGTCGTTGACGTAGAGATCGCCGAGGGCCGCGAGCTGCCGGGCGAAGTCCGGCTCGTTCTTCTCTTCCTCGGCGTGGAAGCGGACGTTCTCCAGCAGGAGGACATCGCCGGGCTTCAGCGCCTTGACGGCCGCGACGACCTCCGGGCCGACGCAGTCCGGGGCCAGCGGCACCGTGATGCCAAGCTGCTTGCTCAGCTCGGCGGCCACTGGCTTGAGGCTGTACTTCGGGTTTGGCTGACCTTTCGGCCGGCCGAAGTGAGCCATCAGCACGAGCTTCGCGCCGTGCTCGCGGAGGTAGGCGATGGTCGGGAGCGTCGCCACGATCCGGGTCGCATCAGCAACGTGCCCCTCGCTGTCGAGGGGCACGTTGTAATCGACCCGGACCAGGACGGTCTTCCCAGAGACGTCCAGGTCGCGGATCGAGCGTTTCACGATCAGGCCTCCAGGCGCTCCGCCACGTACGCCGTGATGTCGGCGAGGCGGTTGGCGTAGCCCCACTCGTTGTCGTACCAGGAGACGACCTTGCAGAAGTCGTCGCCGATCATCAGGGTGTCCATCGCGCTGAAGATGGTCGAGTGCGTGTCGCCCTTGAGGTCCGTCGAGACGAGCGGCTCCTCGGTGTACCGCATGATGCCCTTGAGGTCGCCGTCGGCGGCCTCCTGCATCGCGGCGTTGATGGCGTCCTTGTCCGTCTTCTTCTCGAGGATCGCCGTGAAGTCGATCACCGAGACGGTCGGGGTCGGGACGCGGAACGCCATGCCGCCGAACTTGCCCTGCAGCTCCGGAATGACCAGGCCGACAGCCCGGGCCGCGCCCGTGGCGGACGGCACGATGTTCAGGGCGGCGGCGCGGGCGTCGCGCAGGTCGGAGGTGGCGACGTCCAGCAGACGCTGCGAGTTGGTGTAGGCGTGGACCGTCGTCAGGAGGCCCTTGCTGATGCCGTAGTTGTCGAACAGCACCTTGGCGACCGGCGCGAGGCCGTTGGTGGTGCAGGAGGCGTTCGAGATGACGTGGTGGCTCTTCGGATCGTACTTCTTCTCGTTGACGCCGAGGACGACGGTGATGTCCTCGTTGCGGGCGGGCGCGGAGATGATGACCTTCTTGGCGCCGGCGTCGATGTGGGCCTTCGCCTTCTTGGCGTCCGTGAAGAAGCCGGTCGACTCGACGACCACAGCGACTCCGAGCTTCTTCCACGGGATGTTGGCCGGGTCGCGCTCGGCGGTGATGGCGATCTCGTTGCCGTCGATAGTGATGCTGGTGTCCTGCGCCTCGACGGTGCCGGCGTGCGGGCCGTAGCTGCTGTCGTACTTGAACAGGTGGGCGTTCGTCCTGGTGTCGAGCAGATCGTTGATCGCGACGACCTCGATGACCTCGCCGTACTTCCGCAGGATATTCTTGAGCGCCTGCCGCCCGATCCGACCGAACCCGTTGATGCCTACCCGAACCTTGGCCATCAGAAGCCTCCCAACTGCACCGGTCTGGGCCGGCGCGCGCGTCAGCTGCTTGCCCGCCAAACTGAACCCGACGGATCTGTCATCTCGACCGCGGCGAGGCACGAGCGGAGTGGAGGGATCTCCCTTACAGGGGAGCCGGATCGAGACGGAAGATCCCTCGACTTCGTTCGGAAGCTTCCTCCGCGCGGGATGACCGTAGAGCCATCAGCTTCTGCCTGGTGGAGTACTCGTTGTCGAGGCCCGAGGCGGCCGCCCGTGCGAGCCGCTTCGGAGCCGGGGGTGCCAGCTATTCGAAGTCTGCGTAGGGGGTGCGGCCGGCGTAGATCGCCGCGAGGCCCAGCTCCTCCTCGATCCGTAGGAGCTGGTTGTACTTGGCGACTCGCTCGGAGCGGGCCGGTGCGCCGGTCTTGATCTGGCCGACGTTGGTGCCAACGGCCAGATCGGCGATGGTCGTGTCCTCGGTCTCGCCGGAGCGGTGGGACATCACGGCGGTGAAGCCGGCCTGGAGGGCCATGCCGACGGTGTCCAGGGTCTCGGTGATGGTGCCGATCTGGTTGACCTTGACCAGGATCGAGTTGGCGATGTCCTCGTCGATGCCGCGCTGGAGCCGCTTGGAGTTGGTGACGAAGAGATCGTCGCCGACGAGCTGGACGCGCGCGCCCAGCCGCTCGGTCAGGATCTTCCAGCCTTCCCAGTCGTCCTCGGAGAGGCCGTCCTCGATGGAGAGGATCGGGTAGGAGGAGACGAGGCCTTCGTACAGGGAGACCATCTCGGCGGCGGTGAGGCTTGCGCCTTCGCGCTCGAGGACATAGAGGCCATCCTTGTACAGCTCGGTGGCGGCCACGTCGAGGGCCAGGGCGACGTCGTCGCCGGGTTTGTAGCCGGCCGTCTCGATGGCCTCGATGATCAGATCCAGCGGGGCGCGGTTGGTCGGCAGGCTCGGGGCGAAGCCGCCCTCATCGCCAACCGTGGTGCCGAGGCCGCGCTTGTGGAGCACCCGGTGCAGGGCGTGGTAGACCTCCGCGCCCATCTGGAGGGCGGCGGCGAAGCTGGGCGCGCCGACCGGCAGGACCATGAACTCCTGGAAGTCGGAGCTGTTCTCGGCGTGCTTGCCGCCGTTCATGATATTCATCATCGGGACAGGCAGGGTCCGCGCGGAGATCCCGCCGACGTACCGGTAGAGGGAGACGCCGACCTCGTCGGCAGCGGCCCGCAGGCAGGCCAGCGAGGCGCCGAGGATGGCGTTCGCGCCGAGGGCGGCCTTGTTGGGGGTGCCGTCCAGGGCCAGCAGGGTCTGGTCGATGGCGGCCTGGCTCAGCACGTCCTCGCCGATCAGGGCTTCGGCGATGGCGCCGTCCACGTTGGCGACGGCCGTCAGAACGCCCTTGCCGCCGTAGGCGCCGGCATCGCCATCTCGTAGCTCGACGGCTTCGTGCGCGCCGGTCGACGCGCCGGACGGCACGGCTGCCCGACCGACGATCCCACTGTCGAGCGTGACTTCGACCTCAACCGTCGGGTTTCCGCGTGAATCGAGGATTTGCCGACCGCGTACGTTGGTGATCGTGCTCAACAGCCACTCCTACAGCGAGCCTTGGGGCCGGACGGCCCTGATGACGGTTTCACGCTATCTTTCGCCTGAAAGGGTAGCACAGCGTCGGGCGGATTCAGGGAGTGACAGCGCTCATATCTTTCGCAGGGACAACGCACCAGGGCAACGGGCTGGCGCGCGGCTAACCTCACCCCCTGCCCCCTCTCCGGCGCGGAGAGGGGGTTGGGGGGTGAGGTACCTACACGGTCGCCGGCCGCTTCGTGTCGCCGCCACGACGGACCCGCCGGCGCGGGCGGCCCGACGGGCGCTTCGGTCCACGCGTCTCGGCCAGCAGGCGACAGAAGGCGCAGCGCTCGGTGGTGGTCGGCTGCTCGCACTCGACGCACGGGCGCAGCTCGTGGGGGTCGTCGGCGGCGAAGGCGGCGCGGCCCTTGTCGAGGAAGCCGAACAGAAACGCCTGCTTGGTCCCCGGCGACTGCGCCTCCAGCACGTTGAGCGCTTCCTTGTGGAGGATCGACTTCGCGCCGACGGCGTTCGGGCACTCCTCCACGACGTACTCGATGCCTCGGATCACCGCGTAGGCGGCCGTCTCGTGTTCCGAGAGGCGGTAGAGGGGCTTGACCTTGCGGACCAGCCCGGCATCCTCCGCTTCGAGGACCGGCGACTGCCGCGCGAGGTAGCCGGTCTGCCAGTGGAGGACGTTGCCGAGCAGGGTGGCGGCCTCGTCGTCCAGGTTGTGGCCGGTCGCCACGATCCCGTAGCCGCGCGTCGACGCCTCGTGGTTGAACAGGTAGCGCTTGGCGAGGCCGCAGCCCGAGCAGGGCGCGCGGCGCGTCTGGCTGGCGATCAGCGGGACCGTCACGCCGTACTGCTCGTCCAGGCCGGCGACGTGCAGCGTGCGCTCGCGCGGGGCGGCGAACTGCTCGCACATCTCGCGCGAAGTGCTCGAATACTCGCCGATGCCGAGATCGATGTAGAGGCCGTCGGCGTCGTAGCCCAGGTCCAGCAGCACGTCCCAGAGCGCCAGCGAGTCCTTGCCGCCGCTCACCGCGACCAGGATCTTCTCGTCCTTCGAGAACATACGGTCGTGCTTGATCGCCTTCTCGACCTGATCGTGAAAGAAGCGGACGAAGCACTCGCCGCAGTACGACGCGTTGTGCCGCCGAACCTCGACCCACGCCTCGTCACGGCACCGTGTGCAGCGCATCGGCTAGGCCCCCCCTGACATGACGGGCCGCACCTCGACCACGTCGTCGCCGTCGATCCAGGCATCGCGGGTCAGCAGCCGGTTGCCCTTGATGACCAGCACCGTCTCCGGCACGATGCCGAGCTCGCGGAGCGCCTCGCTGACCTGGCGGCGGCCCTCCAGCGGGATCTCGCGCCGCTTCGGTATCCGCATCACGATGGTCGGCACGCCGTTCCTCCCGCCCGGTCGCAGTCCGGGGTGTGATGTCCGCCTGTGCCCACGACGCCCGTGCTCGGGCCGCGCGGCCCGGCCGTGACCCGTTCGTTCTTCTCTGTGATGCCGCCGTTCACGGTTGTGACACGACCGTTGCGGGCCGTGTGACCGCTGTGACGAGCCGTGAGGTCCGGAGACAGCCCACATTGGTCAGGGTGCGCGGCGAAGGTTCTTCCAGGCGTCGTGACGCTTTCGTAGTATAAGGCTCGCTCCGCTCCCGGACCCTGCTCCGCTCCGTGACCGCGCGCTGTTGTGGAACCCCCGCATCATGCGCGAACGCTCGTTTCTGGCGTACCCCTCACCTGGAGGCCCGCTCTCTTGCTCGGACTCCTCTGCACCACCACCGCACTCCGCACCCAGCTTCCAGCGGCCCTCGTGGCGCGCGCCAGGGAGCTTCGCCGGAGCGCAACCCTCGCGCGGCGGCGGTCGCCCCGGCCGATGGCCCGGCGGGTGGCGATGCCGGCGTCGCTGGCCCTCGCCACGACCGCCGCCGGCGCGGTCAGCCTGTCGTCCGCCTCGACGATGGCCGTCCCGATGGCGTCGCTCGAACGGGGCGCGCCCTCCTGGTCAACGCTGCTGCTGGCGACGATGGCCTTGATGCTGGCGACGGCCGGCCTCTGGCGGCAGGACGCCGTGCTGAGCGTGACCAGGATCGCGCTGGACGGTCTGCGCGATCACGAGGTGCTGGCGGTGGAGATCGACGGCGCGGACCGCCCGGCGATGGATCCGCGCCTCGCCTACGTGCTCGATCCGCGCTCGCGCCCGCTGGAGCCGGGGGCGGGCCGGTTGCGGCGCATCGGGGTGCAGCCGTTCGAGTACGCCGTTCGCGAGGGGGAGACCGTCCAGGAGATCGCCATCCGCTTCGGGGTGGATGTGAGCGCGCTGCTCTGGAACAACGGGCTGGACGACGCCGAGCAGGTGCAGCCCGGCGCGCGCTTGATGATCCTGCCGGTGCGTGGCGTCCTGCACCTCGTGAAGGACGATGAGACGGTCGAGAGTATCGCGGCGCGCTACGGCAGCCGTGCAGCCGACATCCTCACGGCCAATGCGCTGGACGGGCTGGCGCGGCTGACGGCGGGGCAGATCCTGGTGGTGGCCGGCGGGACCGTCCCGATGCCGGTCGCGCTGACGCCGCCATCGGCCGGCGAGCCGCTGGCCCTGACCGTGGCCGACACCGCGCTCCTCGAGGCCGAAGCCGAGGCTGCGCCGACCGCCACGTCCGCGCCAGCGCCGGAGATCCTGCCCGAGCCGCCCGGAGCCGCCGACTGGCAGCGCGACTTCATCATGAAGATCGCCCCTGGGGCGCGCGCCTCGATGCGGAAGACCGGCGTGCCGGCCTCGGTGGCGCTGGCCCAGGCGATCCTCGAATCGGACTGGGGCCGCAGCAAGCTGACCCGCGAGGCGAACAACCTGTTCGGCATCAAGGCGTACCGCGATCCTGGCAGCGCCGGCATCTACGAGATCAACACCTGGGAGGTGATCGGCGGGCGGAACGTGACGGTGCTGGCGGCGTTCAAGGCGTACACCACGCTGGCCGATTCGATTGTCGATCACGGCAACTGGTTCCACGACAACCGTCGCTACGCCGACGCACTGGCCGTCCGCGCCAACCCGCGCGCCTTCGCCTACGCGATCAACGCTGCCGGCTACGCCACCGATCCGGCCTACGCGCCGAAGCTGATCCAGCTGATGGACCGCTTCAACCTGTACGCCTACGACGTGCGGGACGGCGAGTGACGTTGCCCCCGCTACGTCTCGCCCGAGAGCGCCCCTCGCCCCCCGCCCCGCTCTCCCGCGTGCGGGAGATGATGTCGGCGAAGCCGATATTTGTGCCGCGCAGCGGGGCGGGGGTGAGGGGCGTATCATCGATCGGGCCGGCCGATGAGTGACCGGCAGCCTGAGTCGGCCGTCGCGACGTTGCCGCCAGGGACGGCCGGCAAGGTTGGCGAGCTGCGGCTGGAGTTCGGCGAGCGGGCGGGCAAGACGCGGCTGCTGACCGTGCGCTGCCGGGTGCCGTTCCACGTCGGGCGTGTGCTCTACCCCGAGCGCGACTGGCCGGAGCTGGGGCACGTCCTGGTGACTATGCCGACGGGCGGCTTCGTGCAGGGCGACACGGCGACGATGGCGGTCATCGTGCGGGACGGCGCGCGGGTCCACCTGACCTCCCAGAGCGCCACGCGGGCCTACCGCTGTGAAGCCGCCCCGATTCGCCAGCAGCTGTCGCTGGAGGCACGCGGCGACAGCCTGCTGGAGTGGTGGCCCGACCCGCTGATCCCGTTCGCGGGGTCGGACGTGGATCAGACGCTCGCGGTGACCGTGGACGAACGCGCCACCGTCCTGCTGGCCGACTGCTGGCTGGCGGGCCGTGTCGCACGGGGCGAGATCCACCAGTATGCGCGGTTGGCACTGACCACCCAGGCCCAGCGGCCGGACGGCGCGGTGTTGTTTCGGGATGCGCTGCGGCTGGAGCCTGGGAAGCAGCCGCCGCTGTCGCTCGGCATCCTGGGTGATGCGCTGGCCGTCGGCAGCTTCTTCCTGATCGGCCCTGGCGTGGCCGAGCGGCTCGGGCCGGGGCTGGCCGCCACGCTGACCTCGCTCCTGCCCGGCCGGGCGGCGGCCTCCCGGCTGCCGGGCGATGTCGGGCTGGTCGTGCGGGTGCTGGCACGCAGGTCAGACGAGTTGCGGCTGGCTCAACGCAAGATCCTGGTGCTGGCGCGGCGCGCGCTGTTCGGGCGCGCGGCCGGGCACGAGTACAAGCCGTAGGCGGGGTTTCGTGGGTCGTGGGTCGTGGGTCGTGGGTCGTGGGTCGTGGGTCGTGGGTCGTGGGTCGTGGGTCGTGGGTCGTGGGTCGTGGGTCGTGGGTCGTGGGTCGTGGGTCGTGGGT
>JADZEM010000133.1 GCA_020850535.1 Chloroflexota bacterium | reverse complement strand
TGGAGCTGCGCGTCTGCCATCTGCCACCCGGCACCAGCAAGTGGAACAAGATCGAGCATCGCCTGTTCTCGTACATCACCCAGAACTGGCGCGGCAAGCCACTGGTCAGCTACGCCGCGATCGTGAGTCTGATCGCGGCCACGACGACGCGCAGCGGCTTGACGGTCCAGTGTGAGCTCGATACCGACACCTACCCGACCGGACGCAAGGTCACCGATGCCGAGTTCGCCAGCATCAACCTCGAACGGCACCCCTTCCACGGTGACTGGAACTACCGGATCCGACCACATTCTCGCACGGCTGGCACCGTTATTTCGTGACAGACCCAAAGGATCGGTAAAGCCCGTCGCAGGAGCGCGTGTGGCGGCGCGGTTCGTACGGGGCGCGGGCCTGCCGTCAGTTCTCGTCGCCCTCGTTCGGCTCGTCCACCGGGACCGGGGCAGGGACGGCCGGGCGCGGCCCTCTGCGCGGCAGGTGGTAGACCCAGGCGTACTCCAGCCCGTTCACCCTCGCCGCGAAGACCGGCTCGCCGACGGCCTGGGCATAGACGACTTCCGGCGAGATCTGTCGGCGCTGCACGGCGTTCAGGTACAGCACCAGATAGTCTGGTGTCGGGAGGTTCGCGATGCCGCGCATGTAGGGGGCAATCGGGACCGTCTCGCCAACGAAGCGCGGTCGCACGACGTGGTGGTAGCTCGTGACGACCACCAGCCGTTCGGCCCCGGGCAGGCTGTTGAGGTACGCGCCGACCTGCTCCAGGCCCTCGCCCCAGCCCATCATGATCAGGTCGCGGGCCCGCTCCGGGCCGCCGGCCATCGGGTTGTAGTAGGCGATGGGGTAGGGCCAGACGCGCACCAGCAGCCCGAGCTGAACTGACGCCACCAGCACGCCGACGCCGGCCAGGGCCACGCCCTCGCGCAGGACGCCCACCGGCCAGCCCCGCCGGCAGGGGACAGTGCGGCCCCAGACCAGGCGCGCCGCCCGCCACAGTCCGACCCCGGCCACCACGTCGAACAGCAGCAGGACGGGCAGCAGGTAGCGGTCGAACTTCTTCGAGGCCAGCGACATCATCAGCACGAACAGCGCCGCGAAGAGCAACGCCCAGCAGATCGCGCGGCGGTTCTCGCCGGGGCGGGCCTGAAAGACCAGCAACGCAAGGCCGAGCGCCGCCAGCGGGCTCATGCGGAGGGGTGCCGCGACGAGATAGTAGAACAGGCCAGGATCGTCGAGGACCGGCTGCCCGAGGAAGAAGTTCCCGTTGTGCGGCTGCAGCCCGACCTCCCTGACGAACGTGACCAGCTGCCACACACGCCCCGGCAGATCGACCCACAGGGCCGGAAAGAGCAGGAGGTACGCGAGCGCCGCCACCGCGCCCCAGGCCAGGACCGGCCACAGCCCGCCGAGGGCCGCTCCGGCGGCCGGGCGGCCATCTCGCCACGCGCTGATCGCCGCCCACAGTCCGAGCAGCCCCACGAACAGCGGGAGGATGCCCGCGGGCGCTTTCGTCAGCAGCGCCAGCCCGCCACCTACCGCCGACAGCGCCAGGTACGGCCACCGGCGCGACGCGGTGAAGAACACGAGGCCCGCGAGCAGCGACACGAGCATCAGCGGGGCCAGCAGGGCATCCACGTGCAGCAGCCGCGTCATGCCGATGGCGTACGGGTCCAGCGCCAGCACCGTCCCGCCGAGCAGGGCCGCCCCACCCCCAAACAGCCGCCAGCAGAGCAGGACCGCCATCGTCACCAGCAATGCGGTTGCCGCCGCGACGCCGCGCCGGGCGTCCGAGACCGCCGCGAGATAGGTCGGCGCACGCTGGAGCGTCTCGTAGCGGGCGAGCCGCTCCGGGAACAGCGGCGTCAGCCCCTCTGACCCGATGCCCAGCGTGGCCGCCCACATCACCGTGACGCCCGGGTGCCCCGCCCGAAAGGTGCTGCCCCAGTCGCCGCGAGAGAGCGCCGCCGCGAACCGCACCGAACGCTGCATCCAGTAGCCCTCGTCCGTGGTGAGGACGAGGTCCAGCCCCCACAGGCGCAGCGTGAGCGACACCATGAAGACGGCCAGCCCGAGCAACGCCGGCAGCGCGGCCCGCCGCCCCCGCGCCCCGAGCGTCAACGGCACAGATGGTGCGCTGTCAGGGGCGGGCGGGCCGGCGGCTGGGTCGTGGACGGGGCGTGTATCGACGCGCATCTACGGTCAGTGTGCACCAGGAATCGGCCATGCAAACGCCGTTGGAAGGATCGCCTCATTCTGCTTAATCCTGGTGTCAGGTTGATCTGGCATCATGACTATTCGATGACAATTGCTGGCCCTGACGCATGAACGAGATCGGGCGGGACGCCTTCCTGATCCTGCTCCTGATTGCCCTCAACGGCGTGCTGGCGATGTCCGAGATCGCCGTCGTCTCCGCGCGCAAGGCCCGCCTGCGCCAGCGAGCGGAAGACGGGGACGCCGGCGCGGCCACGGCGCTCCAACTGTCGGACGAGCCGACCCGCTTCCTCTCGACGGTGCAGATCGGGATCACCCTGGTGGGCATCTTCGCCGGCGCATTCGGCGGCGCGACCATCGCCGAGAAGATCGGCGATCTGCTGTCCGACGTGCCGGCGCTGGCCGCCTACGGCGACGCGATCGGGCTGGCCGTGGTCGTCGCCACGATCACCTACCTCTCGCTGATCCTGGGCGAGCTGGTGCCGAAGCGCATCGGCCTGAACCACGCCGAGCGCGTCGCCGTGGTCATGTCCCGCCCGATGCTCTGGCTCTCGCATGCGGCCGGCCCGCTGGTGACCCTGCTCACGCTCTCGACGGACGCGGTGCTGCGCCTGATCCAGCTGCGGCCGTCCGCCGACGCCGGCGTGACCGAGGACGAGGTCAAATTCATGCTGGCCGAGGGCGCTGAGACCGGCGTGTTCGAGGAGGCCGAGCGGGAGATCGTCGAGAGCGTCTTCGAGCTGACAGATCGGCGCGTCGCTGAGCTGATGGTGCCACGCCCGCGCATGGTCTGGCTCGACCTGGAAGACCCGCCGGAGACCAACTGGCAGGTGATCGCCAGCAGCAGCTACAGCCACTATCCCGTCGCCCGAGGCGACCTCGATCAGCTCGTTGGGCTGGTGGCGAGCAAGCAGTTGCTGGGGGCCTTCCTGGCCGGCGGGCAGCCCGACCTCGAAGCGATGGTGGTGCAGCCGACCTTCGTGCCCGAGACGATGACGGCGCTGCGCCTGCTCGATCAGCTCAAGACGGCCCATCCGCGCGTCGCGGTGGTGGTGGACGAGCACGGGATCATCGCCGGGCTGGTCACGCCGACGGACATCCTCGAAGCGATTGTGGGGGAGCTGCCCGAGCCGGGCGACGCCCCAGACCCTGCGGCGGTCCAGCGCGAGGACGGCACCTGGCTGGTGGACGGCCTGTTGCTGGTGGACGAGCTTGACGAGCTGTTCGGCGTTGGGGAGCTGTCTGACGACGAGCGCGGGGCGTTCCGGACCGTCGGCGGGCTGGTGATGCGCGAGCTGAATCGCGTGCCGAGCGCCGGCGACACCATCGTCTGGCGGGGCCTGCGGGTGGAAGTCATCGACATGGATGGCCGGCGGGTGGACAAGGTGCTGATCTCGCCGCCCGCCACCCCTGGACCGCCAGAGCCGTAAGGCTGGCCGTGCTGCAGTCCTGGCTTTCTCGTGCCCGTGGCGATGCTGCGGCCCCGGCTGTGATGAGATCGTCATGAACGGCGTCCAGGCCGGATCGGGCTGACCAGGGAAGCCAGGGCGATGGCATGTTCATTGGTGTCCCCGAAGCATCATGGAACGGGCGGTCGGGGACTGAAGTCCCCGCCTACACTCATTCAGTCGCTGCGCGACGGCCGTCGGGAACGGCAGGCACTGGTGCGACTGGCGCGTCGCGCAGCGACTGCAGGATCGTAGGCGGGGCTTTCAAGCCCCGACGCGGCCGCACGACGCGCTCAACATACGATTGCACTGGTAGCAGCATCAGGGCGATGGCATGTTCATTGGTGTCCCCGAAGCATCATGGAACGGGCGGTCGGG
>JADZEM010000132.1 GCA_020850535.1 Chloroflexota bacterium | reverse complement strand
CCGTCACAGCGTCGCTGCGCGACGGACGCCGGGAACAGCATCGTCCGGTGAGACCGGGGCGTCGCGCAGCGACTGAATGACGGTAGGCGGGGCTTTCAAGCCCCGACGACGCCGCACGACGCGCTCGTCATGCGATTGCCCTGGCCTGCGTGTCCATGACGGTTTACTCAACGGTGGCAACGCAGCTACACTGCCGGCCTGACATGGCGGAGGAGTCGAGAGGGCGTGGCTGAAGGGCTGGCAGTCGGGAGCGTTGACACCGTCATGCGCGGCCCGCACCGCACCGCGCCGCGCGTCCTGTTCATGGCCGCCTGCCTGCACACCTGCAACGACGCCATGTTCGCGGTGATGTATCCACTGCTGCCGCTGATCGCCGCCGACCTCGGCCTCTCCTACGCCGAGGTCGGGATCGTCAAAGCGCTCTACAGCGGCGCGTCGGCGGTGCTCCAGTTACCGGCCGGTGTGCTCGGGGAGCGGTTCGCAGAGTACTGGCTGCTGGCGCTCGGCAACGGCTGGGGGGCGGTCGGGCTGCTAGGCATGGCCGCTGCCACCTCGTTCCCGATCTTGCTCGTGCTTTCGGTGCTGGCCGGCCTGGGCGGCAACTTCCAGCATCCGCTCGCATCGACGATGGTGGCGCGGGCGTTCGAGGGCGGCCGGCGTGGCACGGCCATCGGGACGCTGAACTTCGCCGGCGACCTGGGCAAGATGGCCGCGCCGGCGCTGGTCGGTCTGTTCGCCCTGCCCTACGGCTGGCGGACGGCGCTGGTGGCGCTCGGCCTGTTCGGCATCGCCTTCTCGGTGACGATGTGGCTGCTGAAAGCCTGGGTCAACCCGCCGACCGCCCCGCCGCCGCACGCCGAGCCGGTGACGCCAACAACGGTTCAAACTGCATCGAGCAGCACCGTGGTCGTCCCGCGCGAGCGCCACATCGGCGGCGTCCCGCCGGCCTACTGGCTGCTCTCGCTGGTCGGGCTGATGGATGCCAGCACCCGGGCGGCCGCCTTGACCTTCCTGCCGTTCGCGCTGGACCGACAGGGGATCGATCCGGTCGGCGTCGGGTTCGTGTTCGGCGTGGTGTTCGTGGGCGGGGCGCTCGGCAAGCTGTTCTGCGGTCCGCTGGGGGATCGGTTCGGTCCGTTCGCCATCATCGTGCTGACGGAGTCTACGACGGCCCTGGCCCTGATGGGTCTGGTGTGGGGGCCGTCGGCAGTCCTGCTGCCGCTGGCGGTGGTGTTCGGCTTCGGGCTGAACGGGACATCCTCGGTGCTGTACGCGGCGGTCGCGTCACTGGTGCCAGACGGCAAGCGCGGCCGGGGCTACGGCCTCTACTACACGGTGATCGACGTGGCAGCGGCCATCATGACGGCGCTCTACGGCTACTACGCCGACTGGTCAGGGTTGGACTGGACCTTCGCCCTGATGGCGCTGCTGACCTTCGCCGTGATCCCCCTGGCGATCCCCCTGCGATCCCGCCTGTCCGTTGCGTGAAGGCTGGACGCCGACGGGTAGCCTTCGTGTGTCTGTGTCCCCCGACTGGCATCGTACCCGTGCGCGGTGGTGCTCACATGCGCGAACCTACCGGCGTTCCCGGTCTGCACGGTCGACCCCAGCCTGTCGCAGAATCCGGGCAAACAGGCCAGCGCCGACATCACCCTGGAAGCCATCGCTCTCCACGTCGTAGGACGAATCCTCAGGAAGTATCTCGTAGCGCGCATGACGCATCGCGCTCCGAATGTCGCCCGTAAGCATTGCGTCGCCTCCTGAGCGCCCATCGAGCAAGAGGGCGGCGGCCCGTCGCCGGACCGCCGCCCCCAAGACCCGAAACCCAGAACCCGTGAGATCAGCCGTAGCGGCGGAACAGATCCTCGATCACGGCCGGCGCGTTCTCCTCGGTCCCGATCTTCGCCGCCTGGAGGTGATCCTCGAAGCTGGCGCCCTCCTCGCGGTACAGCACGCCGAGGTACATCGGGTCGTCCGACGAAGCGTACTCAATCGCCCGGTGCAGGTCCGAGGGATCGTAGTCCTTCGGGAGATCGGCGACCTCCTCGCGGTACGCCTTGAACGTGTTGACCTTGTTGAAGGTTGGGCAGGGGCTGAACGTGTCGATGACGGCAAACCCGTTGTGGTTGATGCCCTCGACGATCAGCTCCGCCAGCTCCTTCGGCTTGCCAGAGAAGCCGCGCGCCACGAACGTCGCGCCGCTGGCAATCGCCAGCCGCAGCGGGTTGATCGGCCGATCCGGCGTCCCCTTCGGGGTCGTCTTGGTGACGAAGCCGACCTGGCTGGTGGGCGAGGTCTGGCCCTTCGTCAGGCCGTAGATGTTGTTGTCCATGATGACGTAGCAGATGTCGAGGTTGCGGCGCGCGGCATGCACGAAGTGCCCGCCGCCGATGGCGAACGCGTCGCCGTCGCCGCCCATCGCCAGCACCTTGAGGTTCGGGTTGGCGACCTTCACACCCGTCGCGATGGGCATGGCCCGGCCGTGGACACCGTGGAAGCCGTAGCTGGCCACGAAGAACGGCAGGCGGCTGGAGCAGCCGATGCCCGACACGACCACCACGTCCTTGGTCTGGAGGCCCTTCTGACGCATCGCGTTGTACAGGCCGTTGAGCACGCCGAAGTCGCCACACCCAGGGCACCACGTCGGCTTCTCGTCGCTCTTGTACGCCTCCAGTGGCAGAGGCTGTACTGCCACGTTATCGGGCATGCTGATGGACTCCTTCGATCTCCTGAACCAGCCGCGCTACGGTGAAGACGCCGCCAGAGTAGTCGGTGATGGACACGACGTCCCGCAGGTAGCGCGCCCGCATCAACTGCGCCAACTGCCCCGTGTAGTTCATCTCCGGGACCAGCACGACCCGCTTCGACTGCATGAACGGCTGCAACTGCTTATCGGGCAGCGGCCAGACCATGCGCGGAGCCATCGCCGCGACCTTGATGCCCTTCTGCGCCAGCACGTCGATGGCCTCGACCACGACGCCCCACATCGAGCCCCAGCACACGAGGCCGACATCCGCCGTCGGATCGCCGTAGTAGTGGGCGGCCGGCGCGTTCTCGCGTGCTGCCTCGAGCTTGTTGAACCGCTTGTGCGTCATCTGCTGATGGTTGGCAGCGTCCGAGCGCGGGCGGCCCGACTCGTTGTGCTCCAGGCCGGTCGCGACGTACTGGCCGCCGTCCTGGCCGGGCGCCGACATCGGGGAGACGCCGGACTCGGTCAGGGCGTACCGCTTGTAGCCGCTCTCGACGCCCAGGCCAGCAGCGCCGTTCGTACCGTTGCCCTCATGCGGCGTGATGCCAAGGCGGTTGACGATCTCGTAGGCGGAGACGTCAGGCGTCGGGATGCTCTCGGTGCGAACGCCGAGGGTGGTGTCGCCCATCAGCAGGACCGGCATCTGATACTGCTCGGCCAGGTTGAAGGCGTTGATCGCCTGGGTGAAGCAGTCCGCGACGGAGACCGGCGCCAGCACGATGCGCTGAATCTCGCCGTGGCCGCCCAGCGCCGCGAGGAAGAGGTCGCCCTGCTCCTGGCGCGTCGGCATGCCCGTCGAGGGGCCAGCCCGCTGCGCGTCCACGACGACGACCGGGATCTCGGCCATCGACGAGAGGCCCATCAGCTCGACCATCAGGCTGACGCCCGGGCCAGAGGTGGCCGTCATCGACTTCTTGCCAGCGTAGGAGGAGCCAATCGCCATGCCGAGCGCCGACATCTCATCTTCGGCCTGTACCACGGAGCCGCCCACCTTCGGCAGCTCGGCAGCCAGGAACTCCATGATGTCGGTGGCCGGGGTGATCGGGTAGCCGGCGTAGACGCGGCATCCGGCCACCAGCGAGCCCATCGCGATGGCCTGGTTGCCCGAGACCACGATGCGGGCCTCGTTGCCGAAATCGCCGGGCTTGACCTGGAGCGCGCCGCGCTCCGGGATGTTGCGCTCGACGTAGCCGATGCCGGCGTCCAGCGCCTGGTAGTTCTTGTTCAGCACCACATCGCCCTTGCGAGCAAAGCGCTGGTGGAGCAGCTTGCGGATGTACTCTGGATCGAGCCCGAACAGCGCGGAGATCGCACCCACCGCGACGACGTTCTTGCCAAGCTCGAACTGGAGCTCCTTCCGGGCGATGTCGGTCAGCGGGAGGGCGTGCTGCTGATAGCGGCCGTCGTTCTCCGGCGGAGTAAAGTCGCCAGAATCGTAGAGGAGGAGGCCGCCATCGCGAAGCTCGCGGATGTTGCGGTCGTACCCTTCGCGGTTGAAGGCCAGCAGAATGTCGACCACGTCACCACGCGAGAACAGCCTGCGCGGCGCGAGCCTGATCTGAAACAGTGAATGGCCGCCCTTGATCTCCGCAGGGGGCACAGAATCGGTCAACACGCCGTAGCCGGCCCTGGCTGCCGCCAGGGTGATGAGCTGACCGGTGCTCAGCACACCTTCGCCAGCCTCGCCTGCTACCCGGATGACCAGGTCATCGCGTTCTGCCATCATTCCTCCCAGCTCCCGCGCGGCGTGTTAAGCCATCCGGGGCACGACGGTGGGCCTCGAAACGAGCTGGCGACAAAATAATGGCGCCGCAGCGGGCGCCGGGACGGTCTCGCTTCGTGCTGTTGCCGTGTGTTGACGGGCCTCTTGACCCTTGACCAACGGAGAGCTGACCTCTTTTTCCTGGTGATTTCGATTATAGCCCTGCCCAAACAGGGGCGCTACCACCAGAACCCGATCCCACACCCTGCTCGCACTCCGAGCATTCACGGTCAAAACGCTCGCCGCACCGCCCACAAGACGCCGATCGCAGCACGCCGTCTCTTCGAGTGCGGCTCACAGAGAATGGTAACGCGCAAGGGTGACGGCTCGGCCCGGGTGCGCCGGCATCGGACGTTGCGCCGCCATACTGTTGAAACGGTTGAGCGTCGCGCGAGGATCTCTCCCGATAGGCCGTCGCACGAACGCATGCACCGGACGCCCGCGCCACGGCACAGCCTCCTCAGTTCGGGACGGGCGTCTCCGGCGTCACCATCAGCGACTCGCCATCCTCGACGGTGACAGGCGTCTCGGCGGCGACGATGGACGGCGCGACCAGCGTGGTCGAAACCTCCTCGACGACAACCAGTCGCTCGACTACGGTCTGCGTGATCGTCAAGGTCGGGCGGGGCCGCTGCGGCGGACGCTCGCGGCGTCTCGAACGCCGGTCGATGGTCCGCTTCATCTCGTGCTCGATCAGCGAGAAGTCCTGCGACGAGAGCAGGTGAATCTGGCCCTGGAACGCCAGCGGCCAGTCCTCCGGCGCCCACCGTTTGACGTACAGCATGCGCGGAGCGATCTGCCGGGCGTCGAGGTACTCGTACCACTGGAGGGTCACGTCTGGCCGCACCTGCACCCGCCAGGGCGCCACGTCCGGGCGGCGCTCGGTGCTGATCCAGATCGGAGTCTGGTCCTCGAAGAAGGTGGACGAGACGGTCGCCGTCAGCGGAAAGACCTGCATCCCCGTCACGTAGAAGAGGACACGGTCTCCGAGCGCCATGCGCTCCGCCTTCTTCCGATGGCGCGACTTCAGCCCGACGACATCGAAACCCCGCTGCCGCGAGATCTCGAAGTTCTCTGGGCTCATGACGATCATCCAGTGGCTGCCGGGCACAGTCCTTCCCCCAGAGCGGCACGTGCTGACAGCGTACCACATCCGCGCCGGACGACAGACGCAGAGGGCCGCCTGTGTCTCTCAGAGCGTCAGCCCGGCCTTCGAGGCGGCGTCATTCGACTGCCCGACGTTCCCCAACGCCGCGATAGACGCCGTGTTGACGATCCGCCCATTTGACGATCCGCCCATTTGACGATCCTGGCCACGTCCGCCGCCTGGCTCACGTCGCCGGCCAGTGCCAGCACCTCGTCGGGGGTTGAGGCATCTCAGAGCGGCTCCTCGTGCGTACACTCGGGTAGACCACGTCGGCGGGGACAGAACCTGCCGGCACACGGACTCGGGAGCGAACGCATGGCGGCGTACAGATCGGTACCCACTGGCGGTGCTCGGCGGCGGGTGATCCGCCGGCGAACGCTGCTGCTCGGAGCGCTGGCCGCCGGCTCCTGCCTGCTCTGGCCGGCCGGGACCACGCTGGCCCACACCTGCACGCCGGACGCCACCGTGGCGGGCTCGGGGCGGTTGCTGGTGCCGAAGGCCAGCGGCGTGAGCGTCTTCGAGCTGCCCGGGCGGATGCAGCGCACCATCGCCATCACGCCGGCACAGGGTGTGGCGACGGCGGTGGCGGCCTCTCGGGACGGATCGCTCCTGGCCGTGCCGCGTTTCTGGCGGCCCCCGGCCGACCGTGTCGGTGGCCAGGACATCCTGCTGGTCGGCCCCGGTGGCGGAGCGCCCATCGGGACGCTGCCGCGGAGTCGGCCGGGCGAGGCGCTCGGATCACCCAGCTGGCTGCCCGACGGCTCGCTGGTCTACGAGCGGCGCGTCCTCAGCGGCACGAACGAGATCGTGCAGATCGAGCGGGCAGCGCCAGGGGGGACGGCACAGGTGCTCGCGGAGGACGCGTCGTCGCCGTCCACCTCACCCGATGGCGCGTTGCTGGCGCTGGTCCGCTTCGCCGGAACCGACAGGCTGAGCGTGATGACGGTCGGCGGCGGCCCCGAGCACGTCATCGTGGATCAGCCTCAACTCCTGTCCATCGCCTTCCCGCGCTTCTCGCCGGACGGAACGTGGATCGCGTTTACGGCAGCGTCAGACCCGGGCGTGGCCGCCGAGGAACGCCCGGATCTTCCCGCTGACACGCCGCCCACCGACCGTCCTACAGGCTCGGGGGTGCATCCGCGCGTCGGCTACCGTCTGCCCTTGCTCACCGACACTCCGCCCCCGATCGGCGCGAGGACGGTGCGCGCGCACGGCGTGCCGTGGGATGTGTGGGTGGTCCGCCCTGACGGATCGGAGCTGCGGCAGGTGACGACGTTCGCGGACGACGACTCGTCGGTGACGTGGTCGCCAGACGGTCAGCATCTGGCGACGTTCTCGGCCGAGGCGATGCACGTCGTGTCGGTGGACGGCGCCGCGAGCTACTGCCTGGCCGGCGAGGGGGGCTACGGCGGCATCGAGTGGCTGCCGTAGCGAGCGGGGACGCCCGAGCCGAACCCCTGGAATCCCCTCGCCCCTGCCTACGGCCCACGACCCACGATCTACTTCGTAAACGTGTACACCTGGCTCCGGACCGGCTCCGTGATCGGCGTCGTGATGCCCATCGTGCCGAGCGCGCCCTGCACATCGGCGATGGTCGTGCCGCCAGCAGGCACCTGCACGCGGTGGTGGTGCGGCAGCAGCGTCTTCAGGTTCGGGTTGTCGGTTCCGGTCAGCCGGATCGCCGTCGCCACGTCGACCGGGTCGGTCCCGGCGGCCATGTGGAAGATCATGGCATCGGGCTTGTAGTTCGCGGCCCAGAGCGCCTGATCCTGGGTCGCCGCCGAGCTGCCGGTGAAGTAGACGGTCCAGCCGTTCTCAAACGTGATGTAGAAGCCCACGGCCGGGCCGCTGTAGCCCTGGCTCACCGCGCCATCCTGGAGCGGCAGCCCGGAGCCGTGCACCGAGTTGACCAGCCGCACCGTGATGCCGTCCATCTTGAACTGCTGGCCCGGGTTGCTCCGCACGACCTGCGTGTTGGGGATGCCGCGCGCCATGAAGTGGGTGCCCAGCTCGAACGGCACGACCACCCGAGCGCCGGTCTTCTGCGCGATCTCGAACGTCTGGCCGATCTCGTCGCCGTGGCCATCGGCGGCCAGAATCACGTCGGCCTGCGAGAGATCGTCCAAACTCACCGTTGAGTCGGGGTTGGTCAGGAACGGGTTGATCAGGATGATCTTGCCGTTGACAGACGTGAACCGGAAGTGGGACCACCCGAACCATTCCATCGTGACCGCGCCGCCTTGCGCGCTGGCCGGCGTCGCGGCCGGCACCAGTGCGACGACGAGCGCAACGACCAGCGCCGCCCCAACAGCCAGCGCACGCGAGCCAGCCCGAACGAGCATGCCCATGATCCACCCCTCTGCGTAGAGGATCGAAGTGCGCCGCCACTGGCGCACGCCCGGCATCCGACCAGCCGCGCGTGTCGGCAACGCCTGCCCCACTCTACGAATCCCGAAACGGCACGGATTCAAGGCCGCACGGCCTCAGGGCTGAGCCTCAGGGCTGACGCGTGGCAGGCGCCGCGGCAACCGCGCCTGAGCGCGCCGCACAATCGCGCGCGCCCTCGTTATGGGCAGCACGCCACCACCGGGTACACTACGCCAGTACGCACCATTACCCCCACGCCCGGCGCCCCGTCTGCCCCCTCGGATCGTCAGGCCGCGTACTGGCCCTTTGTCCTGGCTCCTCTGCTGCCGCGCCGCTGGCGCATCCCACTGGCCGCCCCCCTACGAAGGAGTCCCCCTCATGTCGGTGACACGACGCCACTTCCTCCAGTTGATCGCCGTTGGCTCAGGCGCAGCGCTGCTCAGCGCCTGCGCGTCAGCACCGGCCGCCGCACCAACGGCCGGCCCGACTGCCGCGCCGAAGGTGGTGCCGACGGCGCCGCCGCCGCAGGCCCAGCCGGCCGCCGCGGCGTCGCCGGCCGCGTCACCAGCCGCTGCAGCGTCACCGGCCGCCTCGCCGGCCGCCGGAGCTTCGCCAGCCGCGTCGCCGGCGGCCTCCCCGGCAGCGGCAGCCCCGCAGACTGCGCCCGCTGCTGCCAGCGGCTCGGCGGCAGGCGGCGCCGGCGACTTCATCATCGCCGATGGCACCGAGCCGGCCAGCCTCGATCCCGCGCCCGGCACCGGCCCGTTCCAGTCCGCCCTCAACCCGATCTACGAAGGGTTGACGACCTGGAGCGAGAAGATGGAGCTGCAGCCGGCCCTGGCCACCACCTGGGAAGCCTCGCCGGACGGCAAGACCTGGACGTTCAAGCTGCGCCAGGGTGTCAAGTTCCACGACGGCACGCCGTTCACCTCGCAGGCGGTGAAGGTCACCCTGGAGCACCTGCTCGACAGCGCGACCGGCTCCTCGCGGCGCGCCAGCTACACCCTGATCAAGAGCATCGAGACCCCGGACGATGGCACCGTCCGCATCGTCACCGATCCGCCGACCCCAGACCTGCCGTTCCTGATGGCGGACGGCTCGGCCCGCATCATCAGCCCAACGGCGCTCCAGAAGTTTGGGAAGGACTTCGGGCGGAACCCGGTCGGGACTGGCCCCTTCAAGTTTGTCGAGTGGGTGCCGAACCAGCGGGTCATCGCCGAGCAGTTCGCGGACTACTGGGGGCCGAAGCCGGGCGCGCGCCGCTGGATCTACCGCCCGATCCCCGAAGCGGCCGGCCGCGTGGTGGCGCTCAAGACCGGTGAGGCCGACGTGGTACTCAACCTGCCGGCCGCCGATGTCGACGCGCTGAAGTCGGATGCCAACCTCGCCGTGACCATCACACCGGGCCTCACCATCATCGAGGCCGAGCCGCGCCAGTCCAAGCCGCCGTTCAACAACGTCAAGGTGCGGTACGCCCTCAATCAGGCTATCGACAAGGACGCCATCATCAACAGCGTCCTGCGCGGGGCGGCCCTGCCGCTGCGGACGCCGTCGATCCCGGGCCTGTTCGGCACCTACGACTTCGATCCGCTGCCGTTCGACCCGGCCAAGGCGAAGGCGTTGCTGGCCGAGGCCGGCTACGCCAACGGCTTCGACGCCACCATCCGCTACGTCAGTGGGCGCTGGTCCGGCGACGATCAGGTGGCCGAGGCGATGCAGGGCTTCTGGAACAACATCGGCATCAAGACGACCATCATGAAGATCCAGAGCGCCGAGCTGGTGCCGCAGCTCTCGGCCGACCCGGACACGATGGCCGGCTCGGTCTTCCTGCTGCTGAAGACCAGCGAGTACGTGGACTACCACCTCTACCGCATGTACCACTCGGACGCGACCACCAAGAACGTCTCGGCCCAGCGGTACGCCTACGGCAACCCGGAGGTGGACAAGCTCCTGAACGAGCAGCAGCGCGAGTTCGACCCGAACAAGCGCCTGCCGATCCTCAAGCAGGCGCAGGAGCTGATCTGGAAGGACATGCCGCTGGTCTTCCTGGCGCACCAGTCGAACGTCTGGGGCCAGCGCAAGAACGTGAGCGGGTTCAAGTACATGCCGTCCGGCTCGGTCCAGCCGGGCACCGTCACCAAGTCCTGAGGCCGAGTCCACCGCTATGCGTCGTCGCGCCGGAGCCCCGCACCCCGTCACCAGGGGTTCGCTTCTTCTCGTAGATGCTCGCGGGCTGACGGAGCGGAGAGGCGACGGATGACGCACGCGGTGTGTGGCGGACAATCCTCTCGTTATCCCGAGCGAAGTGAGCCCGCGAACGAAGTCGAGGGATCTTCGGTGGCATTGAGGAGCTGGCTGCGAAGATCCCTCCACTCCGCTCGCAGGCTCGCTACGGTCGGGATGACGGGTTGGCTTGCGGCGGTGCTGCCACCTCGACCATCGGCAATGGCATTCGGCCAGGCAACGCCTTCACCCAGGCGCGGAAGCATTCGAGGGATGTCGGCGACGGTCCGCCGGAAGTGGTTACGGCATCGTTACCGTGGACCACTTCCGCATACCTTTGCCTCAGGGGAGCGTGAGTCGTTGCCGCTGGAATGGATGTACTGGACAGAGGTCCACGACGCGGGCCGGTTCTGGAAACTCTGGGAGGATGAACTGCAGCCAGAAGCACCTACTCGTTCTGATCCAGCGCGCGAGGCTGTGAGATGACCCGGTACATCGTGATGCGGCTGCTCTGGCTCGTGCCCGTCGTGCTCGGCGTCTCCCTGATCGTCTTCACCATCATGAAGATGGTCCCGGGAGACGTGGCCCAGGTTATCGCGGGGATGGACGGCACCGCCGAGGACGTGGCCCTGATCCGCCGCGAGCTGGGCCTCGACCGGCCCGTCTACGAGCAGTACCTGACGTTCCTCTGGCGCTCGCTCCAGGGCGACTTCGGGCGGTCGGCCGTCACCAAGCGGCCGGTCACCGAGGAGATCGCCAGCCGCATCGGCCCGACCCTCGAGCTGGCGGTGGCGGCGTTCGCCGTCGCCATCGTCCTTGGCCTGATCGCCGGGATCGTCTCGGCCACGCACCGCTACACGGTCTGGGACAACCTCGCCACGCTGATCTCGCTGATCGGCGTCTCGATGCCGGTCTTCTGGCTCGGGCTGATGCTGATGATGCTGTTCTCGGTCACGCTCGGCTGGCTGCCAAGCTCGGGGGCCGGGTCGTTCTCGCAGTTAATCCTGCCAGCCCTGGCGCTCGGCTCGGCCTCCACGGCGATCATCGCCCGCCAGACCCGTTCGGGCCTGCTGGAAGTCCTCGGACAGGACTACGTGCGGACCGCCCGCGCCAAGGGCCTGACCGAGCAGGCGGTCCTGGTCAAGCACGCGCTCAAGAACGCCCTCATTCCCACCATCACCGTGGCGGGCCTCCAGGTCGGTTACCTGATGGGCGGCGCGGTCCTGGCCGAGACCGTCTTCGCGCGGCCAGGATTGGGCCGGCTGCTGGTCGAGTCCATCGCCCAGCGGAACATCCCCGTGGTGCAGACCACCATCATGCTGCTCTCGGTGACGTTCGTCCTGGTCAACCTCGCCGTCGATCTGCTGTACGTCAAGCTCGATCCACGCATTCAGTACGACTGATGACCATGACGACGACCTCTTCGACAACTGCGGCAGCCGCGCCGCCACCAGCGCGGGCGGTCCCCTACGTCCTCTCGCGGGCCGTCATCCGACAGTTCACGCGCAGCCGGGCGGCGGTCGTCGGGCTGGCGATCACCGTCTTCTTCATCGCCGTGGCCGTGCTCGCGCCTCTGCTCGCGCCCCACGATCCGACGGCGTTCACCCTGGGGCAGAACCTCAAGCCGCCGTCCGCCACCTACCCGCTCGGCACCGACGAGCTTGGCCGCGACATCCTCAGTCGCCTGCTGTACGGGGCGCAGATCACCCTGTTGATCACCCTCGGAGCCGTGCTGGTCTCGCTGATCATCGGCACGACGCTCGGCATCGTGGCCGGCTTCCTGGGCGGCTGGGCCGACACGCTGATCATGCGGGTGATGGACATCCTGCTGGCGATGCCCGGCTTCCTGCTGGCCATTGCCATCATCGCGGCGCTCGGAGCCGGCACCTTGAACGTCGTCATCGCCGTGGGCGTCTTCTCGATCCCGGCCTTCGCGCGCGTGGCGCGCGGCTCGACGCTGACCGTCAAGCAGCAGGACTACGTCCTGTCGGCGCGCGCGCTCGGCTCAGCGCCAGGGCGGATCATGTGGCGGCACGTCCTCCCGAACGTCACGCCGCCGCTGATCGTACAGACCTCGCTGCGGCTCGCGACGGCGATCCTGACAGCCTCTGGCCTCTCGTTTCTGGGCCTGGGACCGCAGCCGCCGACGCCCGAGTGGGGCGCGATGCTCAGCTCCGGCCGCAACATGATCACCAGCAGCCCGCAGCTTGCGACCATCCCCGGGCTGGCGATCCTGCTGGTGGCCGTGGGCTTCAACCTGCTGGGCGACGGCCTGCGCGACGCGCTGGATCCACGCCTGAAGCGGTAGCGTCGTGGGTCGTGCACTATGAGGCTCGGCGAAAGTACGCGACATGAGGAGCGGCGCGCATCCTCCCGAAATGACCACAACTCGTTTCAGAGACGCTGTCGCCCGCTGAACTGTACGCGGGAGCGGGGTCGGGGGGTGAGGGTTGTCCCTTCCATGCGCCCGCTACAGGCTCGCCAGCAGGTCGTTGAACGTCTTTGACGGCCGCATCACCGCCGTCGCCCTCTCCGGATCGGGGCGGTAGTAGCCGCCGACATCCGCCGACGCCCCCTGGACTGCCAGCAGCTCGCCGGCAATCGCCGCCTCGCTGGCGCGCAAACCGGCTGCCAGCGGCTTGAAGACACCGGCCAGGGCCGCGTCCTGCGTCTGCTTCGCCAGCTCCTCGGCCCAGAACAGCCCCAGGTAGAAGTGGCTGCCGCGTGTGTCGATCTGCCCGACGCGCCGGCTGGGCGACTTGTCCTGATCCAGGAACGAGGCGTTGGCACGGTCCAGCGTGTCGGCCAGGATCTGGGCGTGCGCGTTGCCCGTCGTCTGCGCCAGGTGCTCGAAGCTCGCAGCCAGCGCCAGGAACTCGCCGAGACTGTCCCAGCGCAGGTGGTTCTCGGCCAGCAACTGCTCGACGTGCTTCGGGGCCGAGCCGCCCGCGCCGGTCTCGAACATGCCGCCGCCGGCGATCAACGGCACCACCGAGAGCATCTTGGCGCTCGTGCCCAGCTCCATGATCGGGAAGAGGTCGGTCAGGTAGTCGCGCAGCACGTTCCCCGTGACCGAGATCGTGTCCTGTCCCTTACGGATGCGCTCCAGGCTGAACGTCGTCGCCGCGACGGGCGCCAGGATCTCAATCTGCAGGCCAGAAGTGTCGTGCTCAGGGAGATACTGTTGCACCTTCGCCTTGACGTTGGCGTCGTGCGGGCGCGTCTCGTCCAGCCAGAAGACGGCCGGCGTGCCTGACAGGCGGGCGCGGGTGACGGCCAGCTTGACCCAGTCACGGACCGGGAGATCCTTGGTCTGGCACATCCGCCAGATATCGCCCTCGGACACCGAGTGCTCGAAGATCGTCTTGCCAGACTGATCGACCACTCGGACGGTGCCCGTCGCCGGGATCTCAAACGTCTTGTCGTGGCTGCCGTACTCCTCGGCAGCCTGGGCCATCAGCCCGACGTTCGGCACCGTCCCCATCGTCTTCGGGTCGAAGGGGCCGTTGGCGCGGCAGTCGTCGATCGTCGCCTGGTAGACGCCGGCGTAGCTGCTGTCTGGGATGACGGCCAGCGTGTCGGCCTCCTTGCCGTCTGGCCCCCACATGTGGCCGCCGTTGCGGATCATGGCCGGCATCGACGCGTCGATGATGACATCGCTCGGAACGTGCAGCCCGGTGATCCCGTTCGCAGAGTCGACCATCGCCAGGGCCGGGCCGTTGGCGAGGTCTTCCTTGATGGCCGCCTCGACCGCCGCCTGCTGCTCGGCCGGCAGCTTCTGCGCCGCCGTCAGGATCGCGCCCAGGCCCTCGTCAGGGTCGCCGTTGACGGATGCCAGCGCGCCGCCGTGCTGCGCGAACGTGCGCGGCAGGAACGCCTTCAGCGCGTGGCCGAAGATGATCGGGTCGGACACCCGCATCATGGTGGCCTTGATCTGGAGCGAGAAGAGCGTGCCCTCAGACTTCGCCCGCGCGATGGCCGCGTCCAGGAACTCGCGCAGGGCCGCCACGCTCATCACGCTGGCGTCCACGATCTCGCCGGCCTTGACTGGCACCGACTCGCGCAGGACGGTGGTCGAGCCGTCCTCGCCGGCCAGCTCGATCCGCAGCGAGCCGTCGCCCTCGATGACCGCCGACTTCTCGCTCGCCCGGAAGTTGCCAGACGCCATCGTGGCGACGTTGGTCTTGGAGTCGGATGACCAGGGCGCCATCGAGTGCGGGTGCTTGCGCGCGTAGTTCTTGACCGAGGCCGGCGCGCGGCGGTCGGAGTTGCCCTCGCGAAGGACCGGGTTCACCGCGCTCCCGAGCACCTTGCCGTAGCGCGCCCGGATCTCCTTCTCTTCGTCCGTCTTCGGCTGGTCCGGGAAGTCCGGGAGCGCGTACCCCTGCGATTGCAGTTCGGCAATCGCCTCCTTGAGCTGCGAGACCGAGGCGCTGATGTTCGGCAGCTTGATGATGTTCGCCTCGGGGCGCAGGGTCAGCGCGCCAAGCTCGGCCAGCGCATCCCCGATCTGCTGCTCGGGCTTCAGATACTCCGGGAACTTCGCGATGATGCGGCCGGCGAGCGAGATGTCTCGCGTCTCGACGGCGACGCCGGCCTTCGCAGCGTACGCCTGGATGATGGGCAAGAACGAGTAGGTGGCGAGGAGCGGCGCTTCATCTGTGTGGGTGTAGATGATCTTGGAGTCGGTCACGGCAATGCACCCCATCGAACAACCAGGGCAGGCACGGCCCCCGTGGCCTCAACCGTCCTGGTGGTCCGTTCGTGTCAGACTTGAGGACGCCCCTCTTGCGGCGCGAGGGCTGGCGCTCGTAGAAGAGGATACTACCCCTGCCGGGCAGATTGTAGGGAGGCGTCGGGGCAGATGGGCGGTCGCGGGCTGGCTCGTGCGTCCGAGGCGACTATCGCTGGCTGCGCTGCTGGGCACCGCCGGGCCGTGCTACGCAAGGCGATTGCCCGTTGGGCGGGTCGTACAGCGTCGTCGGGGCTTGAAAGCCCCGCCTACCATCCTGCAGTCGCTGCGCGACGCTCCCGTCGCACCAGTGCCTGCCGTTCCCGACGGCCGTCGCGCAGCAACTGCATGCGTGTAGGTGGGGACGTCAGTCCCCGCCCGCCCGTTCCATGATGCTTCGGGTACACCAATGAACATGCAATCGCCCT
>JADZEM010000131.1 GCA_020850535.1 Chloroflexota bacterium | reverse complement strand
CCGGATCACCTCCGGTCGGGGCGTCCCCAGATCCAGCGCATCGAGCGCCCGGAGCCGCAAATCCCGCGAATAGGCCTTCATGCCCCCAGTTTGACGAAACGATCACCTTTCAGGCAAGGCGCTGTAGATCTCATGGCATGAAGGTCTTTGCCGCATTGGAAGACTTCTTTTATGTAGCAGGTGGGCAGAGTCTGAACGATGCGCTGCGAAATCGCACCAATCCATTTATTACAGGCTTCTCTCAGAAGGCGGCTCGTGTTGCCGCGCGTTTCAACAATATTGAGGCGTACATTATTTGGAATGAGCCGAACGCCTTCGATGCATCTGGTCAGCATAGAAATCCTGCAACAAACTTTGCAGCACTTGTGAACAGGTGTAGAGAGACTATGGGGCAGTCCGTGAATCTTGTCTGGGGAGGAATTCAACTAGGCCCTAATTATGACGGACTATCAATGACTTATATCGAGAGTATATATGAATGGTTTAATCAAGAATATGATGTTCTTGCTCCAGATAGATCTCAACCGTTTAAGTGGCCATGGAATATGATTAATATTCATATTCATAACGACAGGAATGGTCAAGAAAATGATATTGGTTCTATGTTCAAAAAGATAAGAGAAATCCAAGGCAAATATGGAGACAATTCTCCAGTTATTGTTGGCGAGTGGGGGATTCGCCGTGATGCGTTCGCGAGTAGACCTCAGGCCTTGACGGAATTGTATTCGGCGATTCTTTCCCAGCAACCAGAGATCATGTTCTTTTACTCGCACTACGCAGACCGAGATCCTCGATACCCAAGTCTCTACTGGGGTATTCAGGCCCCCTATAGCCCGTCGAATCCTGCCGAACCTGGATTTTGGATTGATAGCTATGATGGGCAGAACTGGGCATTTCGTCTCACCACAACCAAAGATAGCGGAGACGCGTTTTACAATGCTTATGACTCTTTGATTGGCTCCTAGGAAGTGGGTTCGAAAGTGACTCGATCTGTTCGTGCCCTCGTAGTCGTGATGGTGCTGGGGCTGGCGACTTGGGTCGAACGGTCCGAGGTTGGGGCTTCGCCGGCCTCTGCGGCGTGCTGGAGCGCGCAAGGGTGGAATCTAGTCCGTGGAGCTGCCGATAAGACGATCGTGTCCACGCCGAGTGAACCTCAGCGAATAGTGAGTGCGGCAATGGGGATAGCCACCGAGAGTGAGTTGCTTGCTCTCGATGCGAGAGTGGGCATTCTGCGGAGCGTAGACTGTGGGGTCACCTGGCAAGGTGTTCGAGCGCCTGGCGGCACCCCAAATTGGAGCGGGGCTCGGTTCGTTTCGACTGACTCACAGGCGGGGATATCGGTGCAGTTCTATAATTCGCCGCATCTGGTGAGCCGAGATGGGGGGCAAAGCTGGAGATGGGGAGTTGTGCAGGGGCAGAACCCTTCTACCCCTGCTACGGTGGCCATGTCTAGTTCGCCTGTTGTCCCCGGCTTGTGGTTTGCCACATTTATTAGACAGTCATCGGGTGGCTATTCTGGTGGTGGTGTATCCACAGATGGCGGGATCGCTTGGGAGGCTAATAATGATTGGGTTGGATGGTCACTAATCGCACCTTCCAACAATGTGAATCGAGTATTTGTGGCAGGAGCATCATCCACACTATACGAGTCAATGGACCGAGGAAAGGCCTTTTCGGAGGTAGAAAAGTTTGATTCTGATATCGTCGCTATGGATTCATCAAGTGATGGAAAATCTATATGGATTGCACTGGAGAATTCAAAGATGTATTCTCTGGATATTTCGACTGAAAAGATCAGAACTAACCCGATTGCAAACAATCACGTTCAGAGAGTTTCTCAGTTCTCAAGAGATCCATATAATCCTTCGGCGATGCTCGTAATTAGTGATGGTGGAGCAGTTTGGTACCATCGCCTGGTGGCTGAATCATCATCTGACTAAAGTTTTCGGGGTGGTGCCGTCAAGTAGTACAAGGCACGAGCCAGTGTCTTGCGTCGTCGGCAGGTCAGTGAGCGGTCGCGCGGCAGGCTGCCGCTCGTACAGGACACGGCCTTCGCGTAGCGCCGGCTCCAGCACGGACCCGATCTGATGCTCTCAGGCCGCAATCTCCTCTGGTGTCGTCACCACGTTGACGTTGGGGATGCCAACGCGTCGCAGTGACTGCCGTATCGTGATGGCGGTGGCGCGTGGGTCAAGATCCTGGTGTAGTACGACGGGCAAGTCCACATCGCTCTCGGCGTGAGGGGCGCCCTGCGCTCCGATAGGTCTGGTGTGCCTGAGGCGCGGCCCCACACGCTGGAAGTGCTGTCATGCTGGAAGTGCTGTGGAGCCGCGCCACGCTGTTACCTGTCAAGGCAGGAGCGTGCTACGTCGCCGGCCGGCTACTTCGCCGGGTGCGCCCTGACCGTTTCCTCGTTCACGTCCAGGCCCCAGCCCGGGCCGCTCGGCACGGTGAGGTGGCCGTTCTGGATGTTCGGCGTCGCCGTCGTCAGGTCGTAGTACCAGGGCACCACGTCCGGATCGATCTCCATGATCCGGAGATTTGGCACCGCCGCCGCGAAGTGCGCTGAGATCGTCGTCGCGAGCGGGCTGTAGAAGTTGTGCGGGGCCACGTTGACCTCGTAGGCATCCGCCATCGACGCGATCTTCATCGACTCCAGGATGCCGTTGTACGGCACGTCGACGATCGCCACGTCCATCGAGCCGTGCTCGAAGTAGGAGCGGAACTCGCGGCGGGTGTACAGCGTCTCGCACGAGGCGATGGGGATCGTCGTGCTCTCACGAACGTAGCGCATCCCTTCGGGGTAGCGCATGTCCATCTCCATCCAGAAAAGATCGAACTCCTCCATCGCGCGGGCCATCTTCAGGTAGCCCTCGGTCTTGTAGTTGAAGTTCAGGTCAACCAGGATGTCGATGTCCGGGCCGGTGCCCTCGCGGAACGCCGCAAGCTGCTCCTTGATGCTCCGCAGGAAGTTGCGGTCGGCGTTCAGCTCGGGGAAGCTCTCGCCGCGCGCGAAGCCCGGCACGTGCCCGCGCGGGTTGTTGCCGTCGAACAGGATCAGGTTCGTCTTGAGGGCCGTGTACCCCTTCGCCACGACCTCCTTGCCCTGCTCCACAATGTCGTCAAGGCCGCGGATCTCCTTGACGCCGAGGGCCGCCGCCCGTGGCCCGACGCGGTAGGTGCCGCAGTGCGACCAGTACAGGCGGATCGTCTGGCGGATCGGGCCGCCCAGCAGCTCGTAGACGGGGATGCCAAGCGCCTTCGCCTTGATGTCCACCAGGGCGTTCTCGATGGCCCCGATGGCCTGTTGAATCACGCCGCCAGCCCCGACACGGCGGACCGCCTGCATGTAGGCCACGAGCGCCTCGATGGCCCGTGGATCCTTGCCGATCAGCGACGGCGCGAGCCGCTGGATGACCTGGGTCACACCCAGCCCACCGAAGCTCTCGTTGTACTCGCTCCAGCCGACGATGCCGTCGTCCGTGGTGACTTTCAGGAAGTCAAACGCGCGCCCGCCGCCATCGGCGTGCAGCGTCTCCAGTGCCGCGATCTTCATGCCGCCTCCCAATGCGTCGCGACGCTGCATGCTGGCAGCGTCGCCAGCCCTGGTACGAACGGTGCAGCGCCGCACGGTGATGCTACCCGCTCGCACACGGTAGCCGGCCCGAGCCGGGCGCTACAATGCAGAGAGTGACGAGAGGGAGGCGGATGGGGCCTGTGAGTAAGACGACGCGCGTGATGCTGGCCTACGGGAAGAACGGCCTGGAGGTCGAGCTGCCGGCCGACCGCACCACGGTCATCGAGCCGCGCTACCTGCCGGGCCTGGCCGACGAGCCTGCCGCGCTCCGCAAGGCGATGCGCGAGCCGCACGCCTCGGCCCCGCTCCGCGAGCGCGTGCCGGCCGGCGCAACGGTCGCCATCAGCGTCTGCGACATCACGCGCGCCACGCCGACCCGCCGCATCCTGCCCGTCATCCTCTCGGAGATCGACCACGTCGATCCGAAGAACGTCACGATCTTCATCGCCACGGGGACGCACCGGGGGAACACCACCGAAGAGCTGGAGCGGATGCTCGGCGCGGATATCGTCCGCAACTATCGGGTGGTCAACCACGACGCCTTCGACCTCGCGCGACACCGCTACCTGGGGAAGACCAGCTCCGGCGGCCCGATCTACGTCGAGTCGGACTTCCTCGGCCACGACTTCAAGATCCTGACCGGGTTCATCGAGCCGCACCTGTTCGCCGGGTTCTCGGGCGGCCCGAAGATGATCGCGCCGGGGCTGGCGGCCATCGAGACGGTGCTGCACCTGCACGGCGCGCCGATGATCTCCCACCCGAACGCGATCTGGGGCATCACCTACGGCAACCCGATGCACGACGACATCCGCGAGATCTCGTCCGTCGTCAAGCCGGATTTCACCCTCGACGTGACGCTCAACAAGGATCACGAGATCACGTCCGTGTTCGCCGGCGAGCTGTTCACGGCCCACAAGCAGGGGTGCGCCTTCGTGAAGGACACGGCGATGCAGCCCGTCGCGAAGCCGTACGAGGTGGTGGTCACCACCAACAGTGGCTACCCGCTCGACCTGAACCTCTATCAGGCGATCAAGGGGATGTCCGCCGCCAACCAGATCGTGGCGGATGGCGGCGCGATTGTGGCCGCTGCTGAGTGCTCGGACGGCCTGCCAGAGTTCGGCAACTACAAGGACATCCTGAAGCTCGGGACATCGCCGCAGGAGCTGCTGGACCTGATCACGTCGGACGGCTTCCACATGCACGATCAGTGGCAGGTACAGGTCCAGGCCCAGATCCAGAAGCGTGCGCGCGTGCATCTGCACACGGGAGGCCTGACCGATGCCCAGGTGGCGCAGGCGCACATGCAGCGCTGCCTCGACGTGGCCGAGACGGCCGAGCGGCTCGTCCGCGAGGCCGGATCAGACGCCCGGATCGCCGTGCTGCCGCAAGGCCCCCAGACGATCCCCTACGTCGCCGGCTGACCCGCATACGCTTCGCTGAGCTTCGCGCGGTTCTCAGCTTGCCATGAGGCTGCCGAATGGAGACCGGGCGGACCTGGGTGTGAAGCTTGAGGAATATGTCCTCAATCCACTGCACCGCGATGGCCGACACAAGGCACGAGTTTTCGAGTCGGCGCTCGGGATCACACTCGAGAACCGAGCGTTGTTACGGCAGGCGATACTTGCCGCTGCGACCGAATCGACGGAAGCTGTGATGCGCGGGGACAATGGTCACGGTGTGGTGTATGCGATTCGGTTCGTGCTGAGCACGGAGCAGGGCAGCGCTACTGTATTGACGGCCTGGATCATTTTGCACGGCGAGGATATCCCGCGACTGACTACCTGCTATATAGTCTAGAGCATGGACGATCGCGTTCCTCTGCACGCTTCCGTAGCCCTCCTCAACGATGTGCAGGCAACACATTTTGAGCATGGAATGCCCGTGGTGCTGCACCGGGGCGACGTCGGCACGGTCGTCCTGATCTACGGCAACGGTGAGTGCGAGGTAGAGTTCGCCGGCCGCGACGGACGAACGTATGCGCTGCTCCCGCTACCAAGTGAGTGCTTGTTGGTGCTCCGCGACGTGCCAGAAGATGCCGTCACAGCCAGGAGTTCTCGCAGTGCATGACGATCTCCGCATCGCCGTGCTGCCGCAAGGCCCCCAGACGATCCCCTACGTCGCGCGGTAGCGGGCCGTGCTGGCTGGCGTTGCATCCTGGGGGCGCTCAGTCATGCACAGATTCCGCACCCTCCGGCTGCTGTTCGCGATCTGACAGCGGCGATACAGCCGCCGCTCCCGTCAGGCTCGTATTCCGAGTACCATAGCGCTCCGAGGGCGGCCTTCGTGGTGGGTGGCTCGCCCGGCGGCGTGCAGGTGTGCGCGCACCCGATCCTGGTGCGCGGCGGCGCTGGCGGGAGGTTGTTCGGTGACGCGGAAACTGCGGCTCTGGTCCGGGTTGGTCTTGTTCGTCTTCGTGGGCACGCACCTGCTCAACCATTCACTTGGCATCTTCTCGCTGGATGCCGCCGAGCTGGGCCGCCTGGTGATGCTGGCGATCTGGCGCAACCCCGTCGGCACCGTCGTCCTGTACGGCGCGTTCCTCACCCACATCGTGCTGGTGCTCCAGGCGCTCTACCGCGCACGGCACCTGCGGCTGCCCCGCTGGGAGCTGGTGCGCCTCGGGCTTGGGCTTGCGATGCCGTTCATGCTGATCCCACACATCTTCGGCACGCGCATCCTCAACGAGGTCACCCAGGATTTCCACGATACCTACGCCTACGTCGTGTTCGGCATGTGGGTCGAGCACCCGAGCAGCGCGGCAGTCCAGGCGCTGCTGCTGGTGATCGCCTGGACGCACGGCTGCATGGGCGTCCGCTGGTGGCTGCAGTTCAAGCCCTGGTATCCGCGCTACCGAACGCTGTTGCGCGCGGGCGCGTTGCTGCTGCCGGCCCTGGCGCTGGCCGGGTTCGCCGGCATCGGACGCGAGACGGCGCTGTTCTCGCAGACGCCCGGCTGGATCGACCGGACGTTCGAGGGGATGACGCCCGCCCAGAACGATATGGTGCTCGGCTGGGCCGGCATCGCCAACGGGATCTTCGTCGCCTCGGTCGTGCTGGCCTTCGCTGCGCGCTACGTGCGCCAGTGGCTGCTGCGGCGACGCGGCGTCGTGCGGCTGACTTACCCAGGCGGGCGGCGCGTCAACGCCGTGCCTGGCATGACCGTGCTCGACGCCAGCCGCTCGGCCGGCATCCCGCACGCCTCCTTGTGCGGGGGCAAGGGCCGTTGCTCAACCTGCCGCTCGCGTATCGGGCCGGCCTCGGCGCAGGTGCCGCCGCCGACCCCCGACGAGGAGCGTGTCCTGAGGCGGGTCGGCGCGCCGCCGAATGTCCGCCTCGCCTGCCAGCTCCGGCCCGTCCACGACCTGAACATCATCCCATTGCTGCCGCCCACCATCCAGTCTGCCGAGAGCGTGTTGCGGCCAAGCTCGGCCTCGGCCAGCGAGCAGGAGATCGGCATCCTCTTTGCCGACATTCGCGGCTTCACCAAGTTCTCGGAGCATCGCCTGCCGTACGACGTGGTCTTCGTGATGAACGAGTATTTCAAGGCGATGGGCGAAGCGGTCGAGGCGAGCGGCGGCCACCTCGACAAGTTCATCGGCGACGGCGTGATGGCGCTGTTCGGGGTCGGGCAGGACGCCGTGCGCGGCTGCCGGCAGGCGCTCGACGCGACGGTGGCGATGGCCCAGGCGCTGGACGAGCTGAACCGGGTGCTGGCCCAGGATCTGGCCGAGCCGCTGCGGATCGGCATCGGCATCCACGTCGGGCACGTGATCGTCGGGGAGATGGGGTACGGCCGGGCACGCACGTTGACGGCCCTGGGCGACGCCGTGAATACGGCCAGTCGGCTGGAGTCCGCCAGCAAGGAGTACAAGGCGCAGTTGATCGTCAGCGAGGATCTGTCGCTGCGGGCTGGCATCGATTTGTCGGGCTTCGTGCGCGACGAGATGACGGTCCGAGGCCGCACCACGCCGATGGGCATCTTCGTGGTCCCGAGCGCCCTCGACCTGATCCCGATCCTGACCCACGATACGGCGCTGGCCTCAAGCTCCGTCGGGCCAGCGTCGAGCGGCCTGCCGCGCCCGCCAGTCCACTGAGCGGCGGGCGCGCCGCCCTCAATACTCGCTGAAGAACTCTTCGCCGTACTCGACGTACCCCAGCGAGCGGCACACCCGCGCCGAGGCCAGGTTTGTGCGGTCGTGGACGTAGAGCGCCAGCCGCCCCTGCTCCAGGATGTAGGCTGTCGCCGCCGACACGACCTCTTTCGCAAGCCCCTGGCCCCGGTAGGCCGGCTCCGTCACGACGGCGATCTCCCAGACATCCTTCGACTTCAGCTTGATCGCGGACCAGCTTGCGATGTCTCCGCGAATCGACCAGACCACGAAGATCTCGCCGTCGAAGCGCCGGCGCAGATCGGTCCCACGTGGATCGTTGCGCTCCAGGCGGACCGCCCGGCTCTGGCGGGGCTGGAACTGGTCGGCGTCGGTGTAGAGGACGTGGCCGCTCAGGCTGTAAGCGTACGGCACGGCGAGCCGGGCGACATGGTGCAGCCGCGTGAACTCGGAGGGGCCAATCGGGCGGTCTGAGAGCGCCGGGCCGAGGCCAGAGCGGACCCGCTCCAACAGGTCTGGCCGCGCCGATATGACGCCGCCGGTGGCCGTCGAGAGCGCCAGGATCGGCACCGTGTAGCCGCCCCAGCTCGGGCGCGTCCGGCGCTCAGACGGCAGAATGTGGACACCCGGCTCGCGCAGCAGCGATGCGTTGCAGCCAAGCTCGACGGCGTGGAACGTGTCGATGCGCTCCACCTGCCCGACCTTGATGCGGTCGTCGAGCACCTCGCGTTCCTCCTGGCGCCATCGTTCGAGCAGGCGGCGGCGCGCGTGTCTCAACCAGCCGTGCGTCGGCGTCCTGCCACCTGCCACCCTGCTCCGAGTATACCAGCCACTCACCTGCCCGCCGCCGAATGTCCAGTGTGGCCAGGGGGCGACCGCCGACGCATCCGGGCAGAATCCTTCCTGGGGCAGTCCGCTCCCCTGGTAGAATGGCCACATCCGGGCGGAGGCGCTACGTGGACCCAGTTGTACCGACCGAACGCTGGCCACGTCGCCAGGGGCGCGGCAACTCTCCCATAGGCAATGGGCGCATCGCCGTCGTCGGCTTTGTCGTCGTGCTGCTGGTGCTCGCCACCGTCGGCGTCGACCTGTACACCGACTGGCTCTGGTTCGGCAGCGTTGGCTACGCGCCGGTCTACCAGACCGTCCTGACCAATCAAGTCGGCCTGTTCGTGGCCGCCGCCGGGTTCTTCCTGCTGCTCTACCTGCCCAGCGCGTTCCTGGCGCGGCGGCTGGCTCGGGGGTTCGAGCACCTCTCGCCCCCCGACGAGGACGTGCTGTGGGCCTACATCGCCAGGGTCGGCTCGCGGTTCAGCGGCGAAATGTCGGTCTATGGGCGGATCGTCCAGATCGGCATCGTCGTGCTGGGCCTGCTGTTGTCCGTCGTGATGGGCTCCGTGGCCTCCGGGCAGTGGCCGATCCTGCTCCGCTTTCTCAATCAGGTGCCGTTCGGCGTGGCCGACCCCGTGTTCGGGCGGGACGTGTCGTTTTTCGTCTTTACGCTGCCGTTCCTGCGGTCAGCCCACTCCTGGCTGCTCGGCACGTTCGTGCTGGTGGCCACCACCACGTTCGCCGTCTACGCCGTCGTCAGCGCCTACGAGCTGGGCGTGAACCTCGAACGGGTGATGTTCAACCTGCCGCGCTCGGTGAAGCTGCACATCGCGCTGCTCGCCGCCGTCCTGATGCTCCTCGTCGGCGCGAACCACCTGCTGGACGTCTACGAGCTGGTCTACTCCACCCGCGGCGTGACCTACGGCGCGAGCTACGCCGACGTCCGCGCCGAGATGCCGGCGCTCTACATCATGGCCGCCGTGGCAGCCAGCGCCGCCGTGCTGATCGTCGTCAGCGCGTTCGCCCGCTCGCTGCGGCCGGCCCTGACGGGACTGGCCGCCTGGGCGCTGGTGGCGGTCCTCGGCGGCCTGGTGTTCCCGAACATGGTGGAGAATTTCGAGGTCAAGCCGAATCAGCTCGAGAAGGAGCGGCCCTACGTCGAGAACGGCATCGCCATGACGCGGCGGGCCTTCGGACTCGATCGCATCCAGGAGAGCTTCTACCCCTACGAAGAGGCGGTCACCGCCGACGACGTTCGGAATAACCCTGAGACGATCCGCAATATCCGGCTGTGGGACCACCGGCCGCTGCGGGAGACGCTGAACCAGATCCAGAGCATCCGCAGCTACTACACCTTCGCGGATGTCGACGTTGACCGTTACGCCGTGGACAGCGGCTACCGACAGGTGATGGTAGCCGCCCGCGAGCTGGACCGGACCCGGCTGCCGTCCCAGGCCCAGACCTGGGTCAATCAGCGGCTCAAGTTCACTCACGGCTACGGCGTGACGATGGCCCTGGTGGCGGCCGTCGCGGAGGAGGGCCGGCCGCAACTGCTGCTACAGGATGTCCCGCCGCGCGGCGCGTTCCAGATCACCCGGCCCGAGGTCTACTTCGGCTCGCGGCCCTCGGACTACGTCCTGATTCGCACCACCGAACCAGAGTTCGACTTTCCGCGCGGCGACGAGAACGCGGAGACACGGCACGCGGGCGGGGCCGGCATCAAGATGGGCAACTGGCTGGCCCGGGCCGCGTTTGCCCTGCGCTTCCGTGACGGCAACCTGATGCTCTCAGGCGCCGTGCGCGAGGACTCCGAGCTGCTGTGGCGGCGGTCCGTCCGCGAGCGGGTCGAGCGCATCGCCCCGTTCCTGCTCCAGGACACCGACCCCTACATCGTGGTGGCGGACGGCCAGCTCTACTGGATGCTGGACACGTACACGCACACCTCCGCCTATCCGTACTCCCAGCCGGTCTACTGGCAGCCACTCGGTCCGCGCACCATCGGCAACTGGCTCAACTACGTCCGCAACAGCGTGAAGGTCGTCATCAACGCCTATGACGGCTCGATCGCCTTCTACGTGGCTGACCCGAGCGATCCGCTGATCCAGACCTATCAGCGAGTCTTCCCGACCCTCTTCCGCCCGATGTCCGAGATGCCGGCGAGCCTGCAACAGCACGTCCGCTACCCAGTGGACCTGTTCCGGCTCCAGGCAGACCGCTACCTGACCTTTCACATGCAGGATCCGACGGTCTTCTACAACCGCGAGGACTCCTGGGACATCGCGCGGGAGAAGGTCGGCTGGGACGTGAACCCGGCCCCGGTCGAGCCGTACTACGTGGTGATGCGGCTGCCCGGCGAGGCCCACGAAGAGTTCCTGCTGATGCAGCCGTTCACGCCCGTCAACAAGACGAACATGATCGCGTGGCTGGCGGCGCGTTCCGACGGGGCCAACTACGGCAAGCTCGTCGTCTACAAGTACCCGAAGGAACGGCTTGTGTTCGGGCCGGCCCAGGTCGAAGGCCGCATCGACCAGGATCCGACCATCTCCTCGCAGTTCACACTCTGGAGCCAGGCCGGCTCGCGGGTGATCCGGGGCAACCTGCTGGTGATCCCGCTCGGCGCGTCGAACCTGTACGTCGAGCCGATCTACCTCCAGGCCGACAACGGCCCGATCCCCGAGTTGAAGCGGGTGATCGTCTCGACAGGCAACCGCGTGGTGATGGAACCCACGCTCGAAGAGGCGCTCGGGAAGCTGTTCATCGGGGCGCAGGGGCTGGCGCCGTCCATGGGCGCGGGGCCGGTGGCGCAGCCCCCTGCCCAGTCCGCCGGGCAGTCGGCAGCCGGGCCGTCGGCGCCGCCCACCGGCGAGATGACCGCCCTGATCCAGTCCGCCAACCTGCACTACACCCGGGCGCAAGAGGCACTGCGGGCTGGCGACTGGGGTCGGTACGGCGAGGAGCAGCGTGCCCTGGAGGCGGACCTGCGCCGCCTCGCCGACCTCACCCGCTGATCGCCGGTCGGCGAGAAACCGCCACATCCCTCGCGTGGAACCAGACGCCCCCGGTCACAACAGCCCGTTGTGACCGGGGGCGTCGAGCGTCGCCGTATCGGTGGGCGTGGCCCGCTAGCGGTCGGCGGCGCCTCGGATGGCGCGCTCCAGGCACGGGCAGCAGGGACGTGGCAGTGACTGGCCGTCTCCCGGGCCGGCCTGGCTCTCCACGAGCCTCGCAGCTTCACGATCCAGCCCGGCGCTCACCGCCCAGGGGACGACGGCATGGTGCAGGAGCACCGACGCCGTGCGCTCGGCAGGGTGGCGCCGCCCGAGGACGGCCAGCCCGGCCTCGATCATCCGCCACATCGCCACGACGTCGCGCCGGCTGTCCAGCACCTCGACGTCGCCAGACGTGCAGGCTGTCAGCTCGGCCTCGTCGCGCGTCTCGGCTGTCCAGCCCTCCCACAGCTCGGACGGCACGAACGAAACCCGTTGTGCGAGCGCCTGCTGGCTGGCCGGATCGGCGTCCGCCAGCCACGCGACCTGGGTGGTGGGGAGATGATCCAGGCAGAGGTAAGTTGACCGCGCCCACAGATCGGAGGGCAGCGGTCGAGCACCGTCCTCGTCCGTGAGCGTCGCGGCGACCAGCACATTGCCAGGCCAGGGTCGCTGCGCCAGCGCGGCGACGCGCTCGTCGTCCATCGAGCCGTCTGGGAGCACCCGATCAAGCAGAAGCGCGGAGCCATCAGCGGCGCGGCCTGAGACGGTCCGGAGCAACGGCAGGAGCACCCGCTCGGCTGACGCCCGGTTCGCCCCCTCGAAGATCACCAGTGAGAGCCGTTCCCGCCCGTCCGCGCTGACTGCATCCAGCAGCAGGTCAAGCAGGGTCGACCTGGCCTCGGCATCAGCCTCGCTCGCATCGTCGGCGAGGAAGAGTTGCTCGGGGTAGTTGAACGACGCCGAGACCGGCACGATGGCCACCCGGTCGCCGGCCAGGACCCGCCCGCACAGCGAGAGCGTGGTGAGGGCGTCGCGGCCTGACACCATCGGCGCGGCTCCTGCCAGCCAGGTGGAGAGGAGCGGGGCGACGATCTCGCGTGGCAGCCCGATGGACGGCAGCGCCCGAGCCAGCGCCCGCTCGACGGCCTGGAGTGTCAGCAATGGCCGGGTGCGCGCGCCGTGTGACAGCGCGGGAAGGAGCCGTGCCGCCCGGTCCCGATCGACCATGGCGGCGTCACGCGCCGGGTGTACGTGCTCGGCCTGCCGCCGATGCTGGCTCAGGTAGGTGATCCCCTGGGATGGCGGGGACGCCTGCGCGTCGAGCAGATCGCCGAGGCTCGCCGCGAGCCACTCGATACGCTCGCCCAGCTTGCCGACCTCGCCCTGCAGACCGGTCAGCGCCGTGAGGCCGGTCGCGGCGGACGCGGCCGGGGTGGCTGTGACGGCGGCAGGTGCGCCGGTCCGTGCGTCCAGGGCCAGTTGGCGGATCTCGCCCAGCGCCCCGCCGATCAGCTCCAGGGCCTGCCCCAGTTCGACGAGGTCCGCGCTCTCGACGGCCGGCTCGCCGGCAGCGGGCGGCGCGCCGGACCGGAGGCGGACCAACTCGGCCGCCAGAGCGTCCCGCTCCCGCGTCAGCGCAGCCAGGGCCGATGCGACGTCAGGCGCGCCACCGCTCGGCTCACCGAGGCTGGCCGCGCGCTGCTCACGCTCCCTGGCAGCCTCGTCCAGGAAGCCCAGCAGTCGCTCGCGCTCGTCCCAGAGCACCGAGATCTGGCGGGACAACTGGCTGTTGAGGTTCGCCGCTGCCGCGGCCTGCTCGCTGAGCGCTGCGATGGCGGCTTCCCGACCCTGGAGGGCCTGCTCCAGCCGCTGCACCTCACCCTCGAGGTTGGCCTGTGCGGCACGGTCGTCAATCAGCCGGCCGCCCAGCCAGTGGCGGCCCTCGCGCCCGATCTCGAGCGCCGCCTCAAGAATGGCCAGACTGGGCTGCGCGCCTGGATGTCCGGGCCGTGGCGTATCGTCCAGGAGTTGGCGTTCATGTACGATCATGTGGCTCGTCCGTGCGCTCCAAGCATGTAGTATCTCGCGACAACGCGAACTCCCTGCCGGCCAGTGCGGCGGGGTGTCGTCGGCAGCAGCAGCTTGCGCCGCTCTCGTCAGTTTGTGGGAGTCGACGCTGCTGCTCTCACTGTTTTCAGCATAAGTGTCGAGCGTGGGGCGTGGCGGTGTTGCGCGTCACAGGGCTTGTAAGAGGGCGATACAGTGCCGCCACGCAACCGGACAGAACATGGACTCGTGCATCAGCCACCTGCTCGCTCTATCCTCTCGCCGTCACCGTGATCCCCCAGCCGCCGCTTCGGCAGGCGGCTGTGCGGAGTCTCCGCGGTGGCGGCGAAGGAGTGACCGCATGTGGCCCCCCGATCCGAGCGCTGTCGGTCTGTCCGTCCACGAGCTAGATACACCCTCGCTGATCCTCGACCTTGACGCCGTCGAGCGGAACCTGGATCGCCTGGATCAGGCGCTGGCCGGTTCCCGCGTGCGCGCCCGGCCGCACACCAAGACCCACAAGACGCCGAACATCGCGCTGATGCAACTGGCGCGCGGGGCCATCGGGATCTGCTGCGCCAAGCTTGGCGAGGCCGAGGTCATGGCGGCCGGCGGCGTCGGCCCGATTCTGGTCACGACCGAGGTCGTTGGCGACGCCAAGATCCGACGGCTGCTCGGGGTAGCGAAGCAGGTCGAGGTGCTGACCGTCGTGGACGATGCCGGGGCGGCTGCCCGGCTCTCGGAGGCGGCGACAGCAGCCGGCGTTCGCCTCCGGTGCCTGATCGACGTCAACGTGGGGCAGAATCGCACCGGCGTCGAGCCTGGCGCGCCGGCCGTGGCATTGGCCGAGCGTCTGAATGGCCTCGGCGGCCTCCAGCTTGTGGGCCTCCAGGGGTACGAGGGGCACCTCCAGCACGTCCGCGAGCCTGAGGCGCGCCGCGAGGCGAACGCCAGCGCGATGCAGCTCCTGTCCCAGACCGCCGAGCTGCTGACCGAGCAGGGCCACCGCGTAGACATCGTCAGCACGGCCGGCACCGGCACATTCCGCTACGCCGCCGAGTGGCCGCTGATCACCGAAGTCCAGCCCGGATCGTACGTCGTGATGGACAGTGACTACGGCGCAGTGCAGGGCGTCGGCTTCGAGAACGGTCTGTCCGTGCTGGTCTCCGTCGTCTCGACCCAGCGGACGAATGCGGCGGTCGTGGACGCTGGCTACAAGACGCTCAGCAGCGACTCAGGTGCGCCGGCCGTGCGCGGCCTCGATGCGACCTACGGGTTCATGGGCGATGAGCACGGCAAGCTGACCTTCGAGAACGGCTGTCCGGTGCGCCCCGGCGACAAGGTCGAGCTGATCCCGAGCCACTGCGACACGACGATTAACCTCCACGATGTCTACTACGTGACGCGCGGGGGCACGGTCGTGGCGGTCTGGCCCATCGCGGCGCGAGGCCGCGTCCGATAGGACATTTGTGCAAGGGTGCGCTGGGAGGCGACTGGCGAATGCTGAACCTTGACATCTCTGCGCTGTCCCAGAACGCGCGGTACCGGCTGGCCGACCGGGGCAGGCGGACGTCAATCGTTGACCGCATCCTTGTGCTCGGACTCCACCCCATGCTGGCCAGCTACAGCTACTACGTTGAGGCCTATCACGCGTTTGGGCGTGCCGCCCAGATCGACCCTGCTGACCTCTCGGCAGCACTCTGGAGGCATGCGCCCGGAACGGTCGCTGACCACCTCCTTCAGCGTGTCGAGGGCGTGTTACGATCAAGTAGCCAGCCGCCGCTGACGCTTCGACAGCGTGCCCGCGTGATGAGTCAGGCTCGAAGTGCGTTTGGCGCCCGTAACAGTACGCGCGAACCCGATCAGCCGGGACTTGAGGCGGCGTGGCGAAGGGCACTCCATGGACATTGACGAGTTCAAGCGCCAGCTCTCCGTGCTCATCCAGGAGAATCGCAACAGCGAAGCGATCGGCTTTGTCGCCAAACATTTGCCCGCTGTGCGGAATGCGCTGAGTCCTGCCGACCGGTTGCTTGTTGCTGACTGGATGGAAGGCGTTCAAATGGCGCTGGATCTGGGTGTCGATCACCAGATCACCGAGGCTCGCAACTGATCGAGGATCTGTCCTCACCACTCATTCGCGAGAGGGCGTCCGCTACCCGGCGGGCGCTGAACGGTTGGCGGCTGGCGTCGATGCCGAGCGGGGCCAGCGCATCCGCCACGGCGTTCGAGATCGCTGCCGACGCGCCCATCACGCCGCCCTCGGCCATCCCCTTCATCCCGAGCGGCGTGTTCGGATCGGGGATGCCCAGGTGCTCCACCGTGAATGTTGGCAACTTTGCAGCCGTGGGCATCGCGTAGTCCAGGAACGAGCCGCTCAGGTTCTGGCCGTCCGCGTTGTACACGATCTCCTCGAAGAGCGCGCCGCCCAGCCCCTGCGCCGTCGCGCCGTGGAACTGTCCCTCCACAATGCGCGGGTTGAGCATCGTGCCGCAATCCTCGACGATCAGGTACCGCTCGATCTTCAGGCGGCCGGTGTCCCGGTCGATCTCGACCACGCAGACGTGGGTGCCGCTGGAGAACGTCAGCGGCGGCGGATCGTAGGCGTGGGTCGCTTCGAGGCCCGGCTCCATGCCGGGCGGCAGTTCGGTCGGTGCGAGATACGCCTTCTGGGCTAGCTGCGCGATGGCCCAGCCGGTCTCGGGCGCGCCCTTCACGGCGATGCGGCCGTCCGCCACCTCCAGATCCTCGAGGGGCGTCTCCAGCAGGTGCCCGGCGATCCGCACCAGCTTCTCCTTGATGATGCGGGCCGCCCCCAGCGCCGCGCCGGCGCTCACGACCCCGCCACGGCTGCCACGCGTGCCCATGCCGTACGGCGCGGCAGCGGTGTCGCCGGCGTGGACGCGTACTTGCTCCAGTTTCACGCCAAGCTCGTCGGCGAGCGCCTGCGCCACCGTCGTCTGGTGGCCCTGCCCCTGACTGACAATCCCGATCTGCGCTGAGACGGCCCCGCTCGGCTCCATCCGCACGATGGCCGCGTCGTGGCCGGACCCGGCGATGCCCGCCGTCTTGTAGAACTCTGAACCGTAGGTGTTCGGCTCGACGTACGTCGCCACGCCAACCCCCATGATCCGTCCCTCGGCGCGCGCGGACTCCTGGGCTGCCCGCAGGCTGTCGTACTGGACGGACGCAAGGGCCTGCTCCAGCGTGGCGCGGGGGTGAACCGACCGGTACGTCAGCTCGGTGGCAGTGCGGTACGGCAGATCGGCGTCCGTCAGCATGTTGCGCCGCCGCACCTCGACCGGGTCCAGCCCGAGCGCCCGCGCGATGGCGTCAATCGTGCCTTCGGTGACCCAGCTGCAGATCAGCATCGGGGCGCGGTATGGGCCAGACGGGCACTTGTTGGTCAGGACCGCCGTGATCGCATAGCGGTAGTCGCGCAGCCGATAGGCGCCGGGGATCATCATGCCGACGACGCGGGCCATGTAGTTGGCCGGGAAGTAGGCGTAGGCGCCAAAGTCGGCCAGGATCTCGACGTCCAGGCCGAGGATCGTCCCATCACGGGTGACGGCCGCGCGCACCTCCACGATGTCCTCGCGGGCGTGGAGCGCCGCCATCAGGTTCTCGCGGCGCGTCTCGATCCAGCGCACGGGCCGGCCGAGCATCCGTGAGGCCGCCGCCGTCGCCAGCTCCTCGCGGTAGAGCGGGATCTTCTGCCCGAAGCCGCCGCCCACATCCGGCGTGATGACCCGCACGTCGCTCTCGGGGATCCCCAGGCGGGCGGCCAGCGCCGAGCGCATCGGGTGGGGGATCTGCGTCGAGTGCCAGAACGTCAGCGTCTCGTCGCCGGGCAGCCAGCTGGCGAGACAGCCGCGCGTCTCGATGGGGGCGTGGGTCTGGCGACCCTGGTGGAAGCGCGCCGTGACGGTGCGGTCGGCTTCTGCGAGGGCCGCGTCCACGTCGCCGTGGGCGAAGACGCCGTAGTATGGGCGATTCTCAGGGATCGTTTCATCAACCAGCGGCTGGCCGGCCAGTTGGGCCGTCTCGGGATCGATGACGGCCGGCAGCGGATCGTAGTCCACCTCGACCAGCGCGCAGGCGTCCTCGACGCGATAGCGGTCCTCGCCGACGACGCACGCGACCGGGTCACCCACGAAGCGGACCTTGTCGACGGGCAGGGTGGTCATCTCCATCGGCAGCAGCCCTTCGATGGGCGGGGCCATCCGCAGCGGCGCGGTGACCCGCGCAAGGTCCGCCCCGGTCAGCACCGCGTGGATGCCGGGCGCCTGTCTCGCGGCCGCACTGTCGATGGAGCGGATATGGGCATGCCCGTACGGGCTGCGGACGAAGGCGATGTGGAGCATCCCCGGCTGCGTGAGGTCGCCGATGTACGAGCCGCGCCCCAGCACGAGCTTCCGTGACTCGCGCGGGCTGATCGCCGCGCCGACATAGCCGGGTGCGCCGTGGCGCTGTGGGCGCCGGTCGGACATGGGAGCCCTCCACGAACAGACGGTGGGACAGACACCTGGACGCGGGTGCGGGTGGCGCTCCGATGACGAGCACCAGCAGCCGGCGGCATTGTAGCGGCGGGCCATGACAGTCTCAACGGCGGCGGGCGAGCATCGGCAGCGCGCACAGACGTCGGTTGGGACGTTTTGGCAGAACCGGCGCCCACCGGGATTGACACTGTGCTGAACGCTCGCTACACTGTCGGCTGCCGGCAGTTCACGTACGCACTTGTGCGTACTGTTGTCGCACTTCAGATCGTCCAGGAGGGGCGGGTCTGAGGGCATGCTCGCGTGCGTCCCGGTATTCGCCATCTGGCGGCGGGCCGGCGGTGCGGCTGAGCAGCGTGACTCCCGTCGGTCCTCGGCATCTCCACAGGGCAGATTGCTCATTGGCGGCGAGCAATCGTAGCGGCGACGGCACCCCACTGCCTGGCCCCCGGACGTGTCGGCTTCTGGGTCTGGTCAGGCGTCACAGCGCAGTTTCGGCGGCCCGCACCAGCTCGATGCGGGCCGCGATCGTCGTGAGTGACCCGCAGGTGCGGAACAGCTGGTGGTTGAGCGAGGGTGGAGGCAGGGCGATGCGTGTTGAGAATCGCAGAGGGACCAGTCGCGTATCTCGGCGTCAGGCGATTCGCCGGGTGGCTGGTGCGGCGGCTGGAGGGCTGGCGCTGGCAGCGCTGCCGGGCCTGGGCGGTCGGTCGGCTGAGGCGGCCGGCCTGCTGACGGACCGGACGGCCGGGGCAGCGTCCGCCGTGGCGAACCAGGGCAAGAGCGTGACCATCGCGCTCTCGGCCGAGCCGAACACGTTCGACCCGCATCTGACGGTCGGCCGGAATACCCAGATCTTCATCGCGAACGTGTTTGACGGGCTGACGGCCCGTGACGCCAGTGCGAACATCCTGCCGGCGCTCGCCACCGAGTGGGGCTTCCTGGGCGACGGTGCGTCCTGGCAGTTCAAACTGCGCTCGGGCGTGACGTTCCACAACGGCGACCCCTTCAACGCCGAGTCGGCCAAGTTCACCATCGAGCGGGCCATCGATCCGGCCACCAAGTCGACTATCAGCTCGGAGCTGGCGACCATCGCCGGCGTGGACGTCGTAGACGCCAGCACCATCGTGGTGCGGACCAAGCAGCCCGACATCATGATCCCGAATCGCTTGAGCGAGTTGTACGGCGGCATGCTCTCGCCCACGCACACGATGGCAACCGACGCTGCCATGCTCGCCACGAAGCCGAACGGCACCGGTCCGTTCATGCTGACGGAGTGGGTCAAGAACGAGCGTCTCGTGCTCCAGGCCAACCCGAACTACTGGCGCGGCCCGGCCAGCATCTCGCAGATCACCGTGCGGCCGATTCTCGAGGATGCCGCCCGCATCGCCGCGCTCCAGACCGGCGAGGTCGATTTTGTCGCTAACGTGCCCTACGAGCGGATCGCCGAGCTTGAGGCGAACCCGAACCTGACCGTCAAGACGATCGCCACGCCGCGCGTCTTCTTCATCGGGATCGATCCGCGCGTGACGCCGTTCAACGATGTCCGCGTGCGGCAGGCGCTCAACTACGCCGTGGACGTGGACGCCATCATCTCGGCGCTCTACCTGGGCCATGCGACGCGCCTCGCGACGGCCGTCCCCACGGCTGCGTTCGGCTACGACGCCAGCGTGACGCCGTACCCGTACGACCCGCCGAAGGCGAAGGAGCTGCTGGCCGCGGCCGGCTACCCGAACGGCTTCTCGGTCGAGTTCGACTCGTTCACCGGCAGCATCGCGGACCACTCCAAGCCGGCCGAGGCCATCGTCGAGTACCTGCGGCAGGTCGGCATCGACGTCAAGCTGAACGTCTTCGAGTTCGGCGCGTTCGGCCCGCGCCGCGTCGCGAACCAGCTCTCGCCGCTGCACATCTACAGCCTCGGCAACGCCTACTTCGAGCCGGCCTGGGCCATCAAGTGGATGATGCAGCAGAACCTCGGCCTGTTCTACCGCAACGAGGAAGTCTACGCCCTGTGCAACCAGGCGGAGGCGACCTTCGATCCGAGCGCGCGTGTGCCGCTCTACGCGAGGGTTCAGCAGCTGCTGAAGGACGACGCCGGGTTCATCTTCCTGTTCCAGAACGACGCCGTCTTCGCGATGAACAAGAAGGTCTCGTATGACCCGCGCGCCGACGAGACCCAGTGGCTGTACCCGTTGACCTCGGCGTAGCCGTGGCCCCCCGTCACGCGCGCATAGTACCGACCTCCCCCTCTCCCGCGCACAGTGACGTCGGCGACACGGAGAGGCGGCGCAGCCGAGATGATGTCGGCGAAGCCGATGTTCGCGCCGCGCAGCGGCGGGGGGCGGGCCGTGTGGGCCGCCCATCGGCCGGTGAGGGCGACCTGTGACCGGCTACGTCGTCCAGCGGCTGCTGCTGGCCCTGCTGGTGATCTGGGGCGTCTCGATCATCACCTTCTTCCTGACGTTTCTGAGTGGCGATCCGGCGGTGCTGATGCTGCCGCCGGACGCCACCGCTGAGCGCGTCGCCCAGTTCCGGCGCGAGTGGGGCTTCGACCGGCCGCTGATCGTCCAGTACGGCAGCTTCCTGCTGCGCGCCGTCCAGGGCGATCTCGGCACCTCCTTGCGGCACGGCACGCCGGCCCTGCCGCTGATCGCCGAACGGCTCCCGGCAACCTTCCAGCTGACGCTGACGGCGATGGTGCTGGCGATCCTGCTGGCGATTCCGCTCGGCGTGCTGAGCGCGACGCAGCGGGGCAAGATCGTGGATCTCCTGGCGATGGCCGTCGCGCTGCTCGGGCAGGCCGTCCCGAACTTCTGGCTGGCGATCATGGCGATCTTGTTCTTCGCCGTGACGCTCGGCTGGCTGCCGACTTCCGGGCGGGGGACGTGGCTGCACGTCGTGATGCCCGCGGGCGTGCTGGCCACGGGCCTGATGGCCCTGCTGACCCGGATCACTCGCTCCTCGATGCTGGAGATCCTCTCGGAGGACTACGTTCGCACGGCGCGAGCGAAGGGCCTGCCCGGCTGGGCCGTGCTGACCCGTCACGCCTTGCGGAACGCCCTGATCCCGCTGGTCACGGTCATTGGCCTCCAGTTCGGCTACATCCTGGGCGGGGCCGTCGTCGTCGAGACCGTCTTCACCTGGCCGGGCGTCGGCCTGTTCACCATTCAGGCGATCACGAACCGCGATTATCCGGTCGTGCAGGCGGCGGTGCTGATCCTCTCGACGGCAGTCGTCACCATCAATCTGCTGGTTGACCTGCTGTACGGCCTGCTCGATCCGCGCATCCGCGTGCGAGGCTGACGTGCCTTCGACCGTGCCCCTCGTGCCGCCATCGCCGCGCTCCGGGAGACCGCCTCGGCCATGAGTACCTCTACCACTGCGGCCGGCTCAGCGCTGGCTGCGCGGGCCAGCGACGGGGCCGCCCGCCAGGCCAGCCTGCCCCTGCGCCTTCTCCGCCGTAGCCCGCTGATGACCTTCGGGGCAACAGTCGTGGGGCTGGTGATCCTGCTGGCGGTGCTGGCCCCGGTCGTGGTCACCCGCGATCCGATCACCCAGAATCTCGCCCTGGCCAACCGGCCTCCGGCCTGGCAGGCGCGTGGCTCGATCCAGGCGCCGCTCGGGACGGACCAGTTCGGGCGGGATGTCTGGTCCCGCATCGTGTACGGCGCGCAGATCTCGCTGGCGATTGGCACGACGGCGGCGCTGCTCGGGGCGGTCGTCGGCGTCTCGGCCGGGCTGGCGGCCGGGTTCTACGGCGGCAAGGTTGACATCCTGGTGATGCGGATCGTCGATCTGAACCTGGCGTTTCCGCTGATCCTGTTGGCGCTGGCCATCGCCGCGATTCTCGGCCCGAGCTTACAGAACCTGATCCTGGTGATGGCCTTGACGACCTGGATGATCTACGCTCGGGTGGTCCGTGGCGTGACGCTCTCGATCCGCGAGCGCGAGTTCATCCAGGCGGCCCGGGCCATCGGCGTCAGCAATGTACGCATCATGTGGCGGCACATCCTCCCGAACCTGATGGCCCCGGTCCTGGTGATCTTCACCCTGGAGCTGGCCCGCGTCATCCTGATGGAATCTGCGCTCAGCTTCCTGGGCGTCGGGGTGCCGCCCCCGACGCCGACCTGGGGCCGCATGCTGGCCGAGGGACGCAACGTCCTGACGACGGCGCCCTGGATCGCGACGTTCCCCGGTGTGGCGATCACCCTCACGGTGCTCGGCGTCAACCTGTTTGGCGACGGCCTCCGCGACCTGCTGGACCCGCGCCTCCGAAAACAGACCTGATACGGAGCGGCGCTGGCTCGCCATGCGCCGGTTGTGGCGCGCGGCGGGCTCGCGCGGGGGCTAGCGGTCGCGCGGGATGCCGTTCGTCAGCAGGCTGTCGATGGCTTCGCTGCTCAGCGGCCGGGCGAACAGGTAGCCCTGGCCGTGGTCGCAGCTCAGCCCCTGAAGCGAGCGGAGCTGATCGACCGTCTCGATGCCTTCGGCGGTCACGTCCATGCCCAGGGCGTGCGCGAGCGACGCCGCCGCCTGCACGATGCTGGGGTTGCGGGCGTCCTCGCTGAGGCCCATCACGAACGAGCGGTCGATCTTGAGCGTGTCCACCGGGAACCGCTGGATGTAGCTGAGCGACGAGTAGCCCGTGCCGAAGTCGTCGATGGCGAGCTTCACGCCCAGGCCGCGCAGCGCGAGCAACTGAGCCTGCGTGGCGTCGACGTCCTCCATCAGGATGCTCTCGGTGATCTCCAGCCGCAGCAGCTCCGGCGCGAAGTCGGCACGCTCCAGGGCCGCGCGCACCTGTTCCACCAGGTCTGGCTGCTGGAACTGCCGCGCCGAGAGGTTGACGGCCATCGTGAAGTCAGCGTGATCGGCGTACTTTCGTCGCCAGATCGTCGCCTGCCGGCAGGCCTCCTCCAGCACCCATTTGCCGATGGGGAGGATCAGCCCGGTCTCCTCGGCCATCGGGATGAAGTCGGACGGGGACACCAGTCCATGCTTCGGATGCTCCCAGCGCACCAGGGCTTCCGCGCCGACGATCTTCTCGGTGCCGAGGTCGAGCACCGGCTGGTAGTACAGCCGCAGCTCGCGCCGTTCGAGCGCCCGCCGAAGATCGGCCTCCAGGCTCAGCCGCTCGACCGAGAACGCCGGCATCGTCTCCTCAAAGACGACGCAGCGGCCCTTGCCGCCGAGCTTCGCGCGGTGCAATGCCACGTCGGCATCCCGAATCAGCGCCCCCGCCTCCGAGTGCGGGCCGGCCACGGCGATGCCGATGCTGGTCCCGACGTAGGCTTCGTGGCCGTCAAGGACGAACGGCTCCTGGATGTCCGCCAGGAGCTTCTCGGCTACGAGCACCGCGTCGGCAGAGTGGCGCACGCCGGTCAGCATCACGGCGAATTCGTCGCCGCCGAACCGCGCGACGACGTCATCCTGGCGGATGCAGGCGGCCACCCGTTGCGCCACTCCGATCAGCAATTCGTCGCCCGCGCCGTGCCCGAGGCTGTCGTTGATGTTCTTGAAGCGGTCCAGGTCGAGGAACAGCACGGCCATGCCGTCTGACGCCCGCTGATTCTCTTGCAGGTGATGTTCGAGCCGCTCCATGAACAGGTTTCGGTTCGGGAGCGCGGTCAGCGGGTCGTGGTACGCCTGCCGTAGCATCTCCTCTTCGAAGGCGCGTGACTCGGTCACGTCCTTGAAGAGCAGCAGGGCGGCGTCTGCGTTGACCGCGTCCGGCATCGGCGTGCAGACGTACTCGACGGGGACGGCACGGCCGGTCCTCCGCCAGAAGACCGCGTCGGCCTCGCGGTGACCATTGCCGGACCGGATCGCTGCCAGAATCGGGCAGTCGGCCTCCGACAGCGGTTCGCCGTGTGATCCCGAGTGATGGAACAGCGCGTGGTGGTCCCGGCCGATCAGGTCTGCAGGCTGGTAGCCGAGCGTCCGCGCCGCCATGGTGCTGACGAACGTGATGACGCCCTGCCGATCCAGCCCGACGATGCCCTCGCCGGCCGAGCGCAGCACGAGGTCGTGCCGGCGTTTGATGGACTCCTGATCCAGCAGCGCCGCGACAACGAGGGCCGCTTCCGCCAGCGTCGCGCGGTCCTCGCGGGCGATCGCCCGGGGGCGCGAATCGACCGCGCCGAGGACGCCATGCGCTGTTCCGTCCGCCAGCAGGATCGGAACGGTCAGGCCGGCGGCCACGCCAGGAAGGGCGAGCAGCCAGGCATCGGTGGCGGCTCCACGACCGCTGCCCGGATCGCCGGCGCCGCGACTGCCGCTGCCTGGACTGCCAGCGGCAGCGGGGCGACACACGAGCGCCTGCCCCACGATAAGTGTCGGCCCGCCGGGTTGCCGATGGACGGCGGCCACCCGCCGACAGGCGCCGTCAGCATTGTCGCGCGCCACGAACGCTGTCCCCATGCCGACGGCCGTACACGCCAGGATCAGAGCATGTTCCAGCAGCGCCTGCTCGCTCTGGGACTCGTGGCGCGCGGACGACACCACGTTCGCCTGCCCGGCTACCGGTGGTGGCAGCCGATGTGGAGCGAGCGGCGCGGCGGCAGGGCTCACCTCAAGGGTCACGATTCCATCCGATCCCGTGGCGCGTGGTCAGTGCACTGTTTGGAGTATCGACGGGAACCACGCACTGCTACAGTGCTCGTGAGCTGTTAACGTTGTGGCAGGCCTGTACGGCCTGCGTCAGGCCGCACGGCGTCCCCTCGTCAACGCCTGCGACGTTAGACACAGCCGAAGCCGGAACGTGACTGCGTGCGGTCCGTTCCGGCGCGGCAGTCGAGAACCAGCAAGGAGGCACGCATGGGCGCGCCTGTGTCCGACGACGCTCAGCACCGCGACGATCTTGTAGAGAGCATGAGCGCCCAGTTGGCGGACCTGTACGCTGACCGCGAGCGCCTGACGAATGCGACGGGCGTCGCAACCGTCGATGACGTGCTGGCGCTCATCGCAAGCATGCAGCAGCAGCTTGAGTCACTCTATGCCGAGCGCGATGACACGCTCGTGGCAGGTTCGGAGGGATCCGCGTGGGCGTAGATTTCGGAGGCTCGACGTTTGTCTCGCCGCAGACGCTCAGCCAGCTTGGGTCGCTGACGCGCGAGGGGGCCGACGCGCTCGGCCATGGCGCGATCAAGCTCGACGACGATGGCGTGATCCTGCTCTACAACCGCTACGAGTCGCACCTTTCGGGGATCGATCCGTCTGTTGCCGAGGGCAAGAGGTTCTTCACGCAACTGGCGCCGTGCACCAACAACCGGCTGTTCTACGGCAAGTTTCAGGAGGGGATCGAGGACGACGAGCTGGACATCGAGTTCAACTACACCTTCACCTACCGGATGCGGCCGACCCTGGTGCGCGTCATGCTGCGGCGCGATCCCGGCTCGTCAACGACCTGGGTCTTCGTCAAGCGGCGGTAAGCCGCGGCGGTGGCCTGCGGGCAGAGGCTGCGGCAGGAGATGCTGGCAGCGCCCGGGGCTGCTCCACCAGGAGCGCGACATCCGCGCCCATGCTGCCCGGCGGCAAGAGATGCTGGCGGCGCCTGGGGCTGCTCCTGCCCCGGGTGCGCCTACTGCTCTGCGGAGATGTTGGCGTTGACGGCCGGCACGTCCGTCAAGCCGTGCTGCTTCAGCTCGATATCGGGAGGGCGCCGCCCGGCTCGACGGTGGCGCCCACGAGGCGAACCACGTCACCCTTTTAGATGATCTGCGAGCCGACGGGGTGCATCTCGTGCTGGTCCGACATGAGGACTCTCCTGCACAGATGGTAGGGGCGCGGGAGCCACGTGGGCGCGAGCGTTGTGCCTGAGCTGCCGTAGGTGACCTGCTGTGCGTGCACGTCGGTCAGACGCCGGCGTCGCGCAGGATGCGCCAGATCTTCTCGTGATGCAGCGGCGGATCGAGATGCCGGACGCCGAGCGGCGCCAGGGCGTCGATGGCGGCGTTGACGATGGCCGGCGGCGTCCCGATGATGCCGGCCTCGCCCATCCCCTTCGCGCCGAGCGGGTTGAGCGGACTGGGCGTCACGATGTGATCGGTGACGGGGCGGACCACCTGTCCGGCCGTCGGCAGGGCGTAGTCCAACAGCGTGGCCGTCAGCAGCTGCCCGTCCGCATCGTAGACGACCCGCTCCTGGAGTGCCTCGCCGATCCCCTGGGCCATCGCGCCGTGGATCTGGCCCTCGGCCAGCAGCGGGTTGATCACGACGCCCGAGTCGTCTACGGCGATCAACTGTTCCAGGCGGATCTGGCCGGTGTCGCGGTCCACCGACACGACTGCCAGGTAGGCTCCGGCGGCAATCGCCTCGCCGTCCGTCCCGAAGAAGGCGTGCGCCTCCAGGCCGGGCTCTTCTGGGACCGGCCGCCCGATGGCCGGGTAGGCGGCCTTCGAGAGCCGCGGCCAGCCGACCCGCCGCTCGGGCGCGCCTCGTACGAACGCCACGTCGTCGGCAAACTCGACATCGTCAGGGGCGGACTCCAGGAGCCGCGCCGCCAGGACGGTCGCTCGCTCGCGGACGCGGAGGGCCGCCTGTCGCACCGCGCTGCCGCCGACCGCCGTGCTGCGGCTGCCGAATGAGCCCATCGCAGCCTGCGTCAGCGAGGTATCGCCGAACCGAAGCTGCAGCCGCTCGACCGACACCCCGAGCGTATCCGCCACGATCTGCGCCAGGACGGTATCGACGCCCTGGCCCATCGGGATCGCGCCGCTGATCACGGTAATCGTGCCATCCGCCTCGACGCGCACCGCGCCGCTCTCCCAGCCAGCCGACGTGTTCTCGATGAACGTGGCGAGGCCGATCCCGACCAGCTCGCCGGCCGCCCGCCGCTGCGCCTGCTCCCGGCGCAGCCGCGCGTAGTCGGCCACCTGCACCAGCTTCTCCAGCATCTGCGGGTAGTCGCCGCTGTCGTAGGCTGCGCCGTTCGGGGTGCGGTGCGGGAAGTCAGTCGACCGCAGGAAGTTGCGGCGGCGGATCTCGACCGGGTCGATGTCCGTCTCGCGGGCGACGGCGTCGATCAGCCGCTCCACGATGTAGGCCGCTTCCGGACGGCCGGCCCCCCGGTAGGCTCCGGTCGGGACCGTATTGGTGAAGACCGTGGTGGCAAGGGCGGCATGTGCCGGAATGCGATACGCGCCGGTCGCGAACTGGGTCACCCGCAGGGCCTGCCGGCTGCTCCGGCCCAGCAGGAACGCGCCGAGGTTGGTCGTCGTGTTGGTGCGGATCGCCAGGATGCGGCCGTCCGCGTCAACGGCCGCCTCAGCCTCGTCGATCTGGTCGCGGGCGTGCTGGGTCGAGAGGAAGTCTTCGCGTCGCGTCGAGATCCACTTGACGGGCTTGCCCAGCAGCCGCGCCAGCCCGGCGACGGCCACATCCTCGCGGTAGGTCGAGCCCTTCGCCCCGAAGCCGCCGCCCAGGTCTGGCACGATCACGCGGACCCGGTGCTGCGGCAACCCGAACGCCATCGCAAGATCGTCGCGGAGCTGATGCGGCGTCTGGCAGGAGTTCCAGACCGTCAGCTCTCCGAGGCCGGGATCCCAGCGGGCCAGGATGCCGCGTGGCTCAAGCGGGGTGGCGCTGATGCGGTGGTGCACCACCCGCACGCCGACCGTGTGTGTTGCCGCGGCGAACGCCGCCTCGACGTCGCCGCCGGCGACCGCCAGCCGGTAGCAGACGTTGTCGCCGAGGTCGGGGTGGAGGACCGGTGCGTCAGCCGCCTGCGCCGCGCCGGCAGTCGTGACGGCTGCCAGCGGCTCGTACTCGATCTCGAGGAGGGCGGCGGCATCCTCGGCCTGCGCCCGTGTGGCAGCCACCACGGCGGCGATCGGCTCGCCGACGTAGCGCGCCACATTGCCGCTCAGGGCACGGTAGTCCGGCAGCTTCAGGTCGGGCGTGAAGCGGTTGACGGGGATCGCCGCCTGCTGCCCAAGCTCCGCGCCGACGACGACCGCATGGACGCCGGCCGCGCGTTCGGCCGCCGCCCGATCCACCGACACGATCCGCGCATGTGGGTACGGGCTTCGGACGAACGCCGCGTGGAGGCAGTCGCCGGCCGGCAGGTCGTCGATGTACCGCCCCTGGCCCAGCGTAAACCGGCGCTGCCCGATCCCTGGGCGCGGCCGGCCGACCTCCCGGCCGGCCGGAAGGTGGTCCGTGGCGTGGGCTTGCTGACTGGCGCTCACAGGGATGGGCGGCGGTCGGCCCAGGGGCGGACCGCTTCGAAGGCGGCAGCGGCCCGCAGCACCGCGCCGTCGGCGTACCGCTTGCCGATGATCTGGAGTCCGACCGGCAGCCCATTCTGGGTGAAGCCGCAGGGGACGGTGACGGCTGGCTGGCCCGTGAAGTTGAACGGGTAGGCCAGCGTCCAGGCGAGATGCACGACATCCTGCCCGTTGACCTGGGTCGGGCCGACGATGCCACACTCGAAGGGCGGCACCGCGATGGTCGGCGTCACCAGCACGTCGAAGTTGAGGAACGCCCGGTACATCTTGTCCCAGTAGGCCGTGCGGGCGGCCATCGTCTGGCCGATGGTGACTGCCGTCAGCTTCGCGCCGTCCTTGGCGATGGCGACGAGGCCGGGGTCCATCACGGCGTGCTGCTCTGGCGGGCGGGAGGCGTGCCCGGCCGCCTGCGCGAACGGGTAGAGCACGGCCAGCATCGGCTCGGGATCTGGCAGGCCGAGGTCTGGCTCCAGCAGCGCCGCTCCGGCCTCCGCGAACGCCCGCCAGCCCGCCTCCGCGATGGCCCGCACCTCGGGATCGAGCGGGATGTGCCCGAGATCGGGGCTCCACGCGACCTTCCAGCCAGTCACGCCGCCCTCGACGGACTGGATGTACCGCTCGTGCGTCCTGGGCAGCGAGAAGCGGTCTCGGTCGTCGGGGCCAGACATCACGTCGAGGAACAGTGCCGCGTCGCGAACGGTGCGGGTCATCGGCCCGGCGTGCGCCGACAGCTCGCCGGCCCCCGAGGACGGGAAGAATGGCACCCGCCCGAATGACGGCTTGTGCCCGACGATCCCGCAGAAGCTGGCCGGGATGCGGATCGAGCCTGCGCCGTCCGTTCCGAGCGCCAGCGGGGCCAATCCCGACGCGACTGCCGCGCCAGCGCCGCCGCTGGAGCCGCCGGCTGTCTTGCCAGTGTCCCAGGGGTTGCGGGTCTCCCCCCAGAGCGGGTTGTCGGTCGATCCGCGCCAGGCGAACTCGGGGGTGTTGGTCCGCCCGACGATGATGGCGCCCGACGCGATGATCCGCTCGCCAATCGGGGAGGTCTCAGCGGCGACGTTGTCCTGCAGGAGCTTTGAGCCGTAGGTGGACGGCTTCCCGGCGATGGCGAGGTTGTCTTTGACGGAGACCGGCACGCCGTGCAGCGGCCCGAGATCGTCGCCGCGCATGACGGCGGCTTCGGCCGCCCGCGCCAACTGCCGGGCCTCGTCGGCGTGGACGAAGACGAACGCGTTGAGCGTCGGGTTCAACGCATCAATGCGGGCCAGGACGGCATCAACTGCCTCGACAGGTGACACCGCGCGCTCGCGGATCCTCGCCGCCAGCTCGACGGCCGGCATGAAGCAGAGGTCGTCTCTTGGGGCCGTGGGTGATCGAATGTCATCTGTTGACGCAGTCATGAGCGCGCATGGTAGCAGCGCGCCCTGACCGCTTCAACTCGAAATGCGCCGTGACCGAGATGCCTGGACGTAGGCTCCGTCCTGAGAAGGCCGTCCCCTGGTCGTCAGCCGGTGACGGCCGCGCGCACCTCCGACGACGGCCCCGATCCGTCGCGGATCTGGGCGTCCATGACGGCCATCGCCGCCATCCGCACGATCTTCGCGACCTCGTCGCCGGCCTGGAGGACGTGGACCGACTTGCCCATACCCAGCAGCACCGGCCCGACCACCTCGGCCCCGCCGATCCGCTCCAGCAGCTTGTAGCTGATGTTGGCGGCTTCGAGGCTCGGGCAGACCAGGATGTTCGCCTCCGAGACCCGGCTGAACGGGTAACGCTGCTGGACGATCTCCGAGACGACGGCGGTGTCGGCCTGCATCTCGCCATCGACGGCCAGATCCGGCCGCCGCTCCCGCACGATCTCGGCCGCCCGCCGCATCTTGGCGGCCTGCGGGTGGCTGACGCTGCCGAAGTTCGAGAAGGAGAGCATGGCGATGCGCGGCTCGGTGTCCAGCTCGCCGGCCAGCTCGGCCACCAGGATCGCCGCCTCGGCCAGATCCTCAGCAGACGGGTCGATATTCACCGTCGCGTCGGTCAGGAAGTACGGGCGGGCCTTCAGGCTGCTGCCCGGGATCTCCTGCGCCAGCAGGATGTAGGCGCCGCAGGCCCGCCTGACGCCCGGCCGCACCCCGACCACCTCCAGCGCCGGCCGGATCACCGAGCCATAGTCGTAGGTCAGGCCCGAGACGAAGGCGTCGGCGTCGCCACGCTCCACCATCATCAGCCCGAAGTAGTTCGGGGTGATCATGCGGGCCTGCGCTCGCTGGAGGGTCATGCCCTTGCGGGCGCGCTTGCCCGAGAACTGCTCGGCGTAGGCGTCCACGAGCTTCGACTGCGTCGGGTCGATGACCTTCGGCACGTAGTTCAGGCCGAGGCTGGCCGCCCGCGCCTTGACCACCTCCGGCCGCCCGAGCACAATCGGGTCGGCGATCCCCTGCTCGACCAGCTGGGCCGCCGCCCGCAGGATCTTCGGCTCCTCGCCCTCCGGGAAGACGACGCGCTTGGGCGCGCTCTTGGCCCGCTCCATCAGGCGATTCATCACCTGGAAGCCGCGGCCGAACCGCCCTTCGAGGCTCTTGCGGTACTCGTCGATGTCGAGCTGGACGCGGGCAACGCCGGTGTCCATCGCGGCCTGTGCCACCGCCGGGGCCATTCGGGCCAGCGCGCGCGGATCGAACTGCTTCGGCACGATGTAGAGCGGTCCGAAGCTCAGCGACTCCAGCCCGTAGGCGCTCAGCACCACGTCCGGCACGTCCTCGCGGGCCAGCTGGGCCAGCGCCCGCGACGCTGCCAGCTTCATCGCCTGGTTGATCTGGCGCGCCCGCACGTCCAGCGCCCCCCGGAAGATGTACGGGAAGCCCATCGAGTTGTTGACCTGGTTGGGGTAGTCCGAGCGGCCCGTCCCGACGATGGCGTCAGGCCGCGCCTCGACGGCCAGCTCGTACCTGATCTCGGGGTTCGGGTTGGAGAGCAACATCAGCAGCGGCCGGTCCGCCATGACGCTGAGCATCTCCGTCGAGACGCTGTCCGCCACCGAGACGCCGACGAAGACATCGGCGTTCCGCATCGCGTCGAACTGCGAGCGCGCCTCGGTCTCGACGGCGTAGCGCTCCTTCCACTCGTTCATGCCGCTGGTGCGGCCCTTGTAGATGGCGCCTTGCGAGTCGCAGAGGATCAGGTTCTCGGGCTTGATGCCGAGGTCGACGTACAGCTCGGCGCTGGCGATGCCGGCCGCGCCTGCGCCGCTGATGACGACCTTCAGCGCGTCCATCTTCTTGCCGGTCAGCTCCAGGTAGTTCAGGAGCGCCGCGCCGGTGATGATGGCCGTGCCGTGCTGATCGTCGTGGAAGACGGGGATGTCCAGCATCTCCCGCAGGCGCGCCTCGACCTCGAAGCAGGCCGGCGCGCCGATGTCCTCCAGGTTGATGCCGCCGAACGTCGGGGCGAGCGCCTTGCAGACGGCGATGATCTCGTCCACCGTCGGCGCGTCGATCTCCAGGTCGAACACGTCGATGTCGGCGAACCGCTTGAAGAGGAGCGCCTTCCCTTCCATGACCGGCTTGGCGGCCAGCGGTCCGCGATTCCCCAGACCGAGGATGGCCGTGCCGTTGGTGATGACCGCGACGAGGTTGCCGCGCGTCGTGTAGTCGAACGCGGTCAGCGGGTCGCGGGCGATCTCCAGCACGGCGTCGGCGACGCCCGGCGTGTACGCCAGCGAAAGATCCCGCTGCGTGAGGGTCGGCTTGGTCGGGACAACCTGGATCTTCCCCGGTCGGCCCGAGCGGTGATATTCAAGTGCGGCATCATCACGTTCGGTCACGTCGAGCGCTCCTAGCAGACAGCAACATGTACGGCCACTGGAGCGGCACTCTACACCAGCGCCCACCCGACCTTCCACCAGCGAAGTCAAACGTTTCTGCGCGGGCGCGCCTAAGACGGTTAGCCGATCCAGTCTCGGGCGCCGAATAGCCTGTGGGTGGCGGCACGGCGGAAACAGCGCCGTCGCTCTCGCACGTGGGTGGCGCGGACCGTGAGAGTACCGTCACGGAGCGCCGATCTGGCCGTCACTCGGCCCCGCGACTTGCCCGATTCTTGCAGGGAATCGGCACGACGCCGACGGTCGCTTCGCGGCGTCATCGTTACGCGAGTGGTTCGTTCGGGCGGTCAACAACTGTGGTACGCTGTTCCGAGTCGAGGCTTCACGGGTCGATGCCGCCGCGTCGTCCGTGGGAGGACGACCGGCCCGCGCGGAGGGTGCTACGAGCGTCGCAGACGTTGCTATACGCCTGGCGGGCGTCGGGATACTCGTCTTCCTGAACGCCTTCTTCGTGGCTGCCGAGTTCGCGCTGGTCAGCCTGCGTCGCAGCCGAATCGAGCAGATGGTTGATGAGCGGCACCGCTTTGGACGGATGCTGCTGCGGGCCAAGGACGATCCCAACCGGTTCATCTCGGCGGCTCAGCTCGGCATCACGATGGCCTCGCTGGGGCTCGGCTGGATCGGCGAGTCGACGGTCGCCGCGCTGATCGAGCCGCTCTTTCACGGCCTGCCCGAGCAGTATCTCGGGTCCGCCGTCCACACGATCTCGTTCGCCATCTCGTTTACCCTGATCACGATGCTCCACATCGTGCTGGGCGAGCAGGTGCCGAAGATGGTCTCGTTGCAGCACGCCGAGCGCACGGCCATCGTGACCGTCGGCCCGACGGAGGCGTTCTACCGCGTCTTCCGCCCGTTCATCGCGGCGTTCACGGGGCTCACCAACCTCGCGCTGGCCGTCATGCGGATCGAGCCGGCCAACGAGCACGAGGGCGCGGTCACGGCCGAAGAGCTGGAGCTGATGGTTCAGACGAGCCATCGGGCGGGCGCGTTGGAGGACACCGAGCGCGACCTCCTGAGCAACGTGTTCGACTTCGCGGATCTCTCGGTGTATCAGGTGATGATCCAGCGGCGCGACATGGTCGGCGTGTCCGTCGAGAGCACCCTGGACGATCTGCTGGAGCTGGCCGAAGGCAGCCCCCACTCACGCTTCCCCGTCTACGAGGAGTCGCTCGACAACGTCATCGGCGTCATCCACATCAAGGACTTGCTGCGTGCGGCCCGCCGCGACCACGCGGACTTCGACCTGCGCGGGACGATGCGCCAGCCGCTGTTCGTGCCCGAGACGATGCCGGCCGGCCGGCTGCTGTCCGAATTCCGCCGGGCGCACACGACGCTGGCCGTGGTGATCGACGAGTACGGCGGGACGGCCGGGCTGGTGACCATCGACGACGTGGTAGAAGAGATCGTCGGGGATGTGCCGGACGAGTTCCACGCCCAGACGCCGAGCGTCGAGCCGCAGCCGGACGGCACGTCCATCGTCGCCCCCACCCTCCGCCTGGACGAGCTTGACGAGCACTTCGACATCGAGGTAGACGAGGATGGCGAGGTGGACACGGTCGGTGGCCTGGTGGTGGAGAAGCTCGGGCGGCTGGCCCAGACCGGCGACGTTGTCGAGCTGGAGCACTATCGGCTGGCCGTCGAGGAGGTCGAAGGGGTGCGGATCACCCGTCTGCGGCTGATCCCGCTGCAGCCGGCCTCGACCGCCGAGCGCGCGGAAGAGGGTCAAGGATCGTAGATCGTGGGCGGTGGGGTTACGTTTTCACGACCCACGACCCACGACCCACGACCCACGACCCAGGCTACGTCCCGACGAGCCGCGCGTAGAGGCTCCGGGCCACCGCGATCTCGGACGTGCCCTTGACGATGGCCCGGCCGTCGCGGAAGACCGTCAGCTCGTGCGGCGGCATCACGAGGCGCAGTGCGTGCGGGCTGTACTTCACCTCGCCGAGCGGTGACAGCCGGGCGGCCAGCCCCTTCAGGTCGAGCGCCACGGGCGTCGGCGGTCGCACCTGGACGGCGTCCCGGCCACACATGGTGGCGGCGCGCTTCCAGGCCGGCGTCTCCAGAAAGGTGAACTGCCGTTGCTGGCAGGTTGGGCAGTCCGCCACGGGCGCGGTGACCGGCGTCCGCTCGAACAGGTTGTACCAGCAGTCCACCCAGGTCAGGCCCCGGTTCAGGCGGTCGTGTGCGCCGATCAGCAGCTTGATCGCCTCGATGGAGGCCATGTTCGCCACGATGCCGGTCATCGCGCCGAGGACGCCAGTCGTGTCACAGGTGTCCACCGAGCCGACGTCCGGCTGATCGGGGAAGACGCAGCGCAGGCAGGGCGTCTCGCCAGGGATGATCGGCATCAGCGCGCCGTAGCTGGCGACCGCCGCGGCGTAGACCCACGGCTTGCCCAGCTTCACGCAGATGTCGTTGATGACGTAGCGCGTTTCGAGGTTGTCGGTGCCGTCGAGCACCAGATCGACGTCCCGTACGATCTCCTCGGCGTTGTCCGCGCCGAAATCCGCGACGACGGCCTCGTAGACGACCTCCGAGTTGGCGCGCTGCAATTGCTCGATGGCGGCCGTTGCCTTCGGGGAGGCGTCCAGGGCGTCTCGCTCGTCGAAGAGAACCTGCCGCTGGAGGTTGGTCAGCTCGACGTAATCGCGGTCGACGATGCGGAGGAAGCCGACGCCGGCCCGGGCCAGCACGTTGGCGAGCACCGTGCCGAGCGCGCCGCAGCCGATCAGCGCGACGCGGCTCTGGCGCAGCCGCTGCTGCCCGTCCTCGCCGACCCCGGCGAAGACGGACTGCCGGGCGTACCGTTCGAGGCCCCCCGCCGCCCCTGACGGAGCTCCGGCCGAATCGGGCGACGGGGGAACAGCGGACGCAGCGTCCGACGATTCGGTGGTGGTGAGCGGGGGATTCACAGCCACTCGCACTCCTGGCCCTAGCAGCCGCCGGCCACCGCCGGGATGATCGACACTTCGTCGCCGGCCTTCAGGGCCGTGTTCAGCCCCTGGAGGAACCGCACGTCCTCGCCGTTGACGTACAGGTTGACGAACCGGCGCAGTGCGCCAGCGTCGTCGCGCAGGCGCTGGCGGATCGCCGGGAACTTCGACTCCAGCTCGACCAGCGCCCCATCGACGTTGCTTGCGCCGACGGAGATCTCGGACTCGCCGGCCGTGACGGACCGCAGGGGGGCGGGGATTCGGACACGCACGCTCATCGCAGACTCGCTCCTCAGTGCTGACGGCACGGGCGCCGCTTGTGGGCGGGCGGCCCTACGAGCTTGCAGGCTCGCCGTCGCTCTCTTCAATGTGCACGCCCTGGCCCTTGGCCCAGTCCAGTGCGCGCCCAATCTCGTCGTCGCTGCCGCTGATCTCCAGGATGATCCAGCCTCGGTCGCCGCTGACGTTGGCGCGGCGGATGTTGGTGACCACCTGGAACTGCTTGCCCATCGTGTACACCAGCGGGGAGTTCATCAGGTCTGGTGGAAACGTGAGCTTCATCCGCTGACGTGCCATGGCGGGGCCTCCTTCTCGTCGTCGAGCGCGCTGGCCGGAGCGTACTCCGGCCGCGCGGATGGTCGCCAGCGGGCCACCTCGTCGTGCCCGCCGACTGTGCGTCTCAAGAGGGCGTCGCGCCCACGTCGATCCTCATCACAAGGGTCACGCGAGGGTTGGGACCGGCTCGGCCAGGGAGAGGGCCTCCTCGACCGCGGCGATGTTCGCCCGCGTGTAGACGGGCGTATCAAGCTGTCCGGACAATGCCTCCATCGTCTTGAGGCCGTTGCCGGTCACATAGACCACGATCAGCTCGTCCGGATCGAGCTTGCCCTGGTCGGCCAGCTTCTTGAGGACGGCCACGGTCACCCCGCCAGCCGTCTCCGCGAAAATGCCTTCGGTGCGGGCCAGCAGCTTCATGCCCTCGACGATCTGCTCGTCGGTGACGGAGGTCGCCTCGCCGCCGGACTCCTTGATGATCTTCAGGCTGTAGTAGCCGTCGGCCGGGTTGCCGATCGCCAGCGACTTCGCGATGGTCTTCGGCTTGACCGGCTCGATCTCGAACGTCGCACCATCCCAGGCCGTCACGACCGGCGAGCAGCCGTCAGCCTGCGCCCCGACCATCTTCGGGGCTGTCCCCTCGACCAGCCCGAGCCTCGTCAGCTCGCCGAAGCCCTTCCAGACCTTGGTGAACAGCGAGCCGCTGGCGATCGGCACGATGGCCCGGTCGGGCAGCCGCCAGCCAAGCTGCTCTGCGACCTCGTAGGCGAGGGTCTTGCTGCCCTCGGAGTAGTAGGGCCGCATGTTGATGTTGACGAACGCCCAGTGGTACTTGTCGGCGATCTCCGAGCAGACGCGGTTGACGTCGTCATAGTTGCCGTCGATGGCCACCAGGGTCGGGGAGTAGGCCAGCGCGCCGGAGATCTTGCTCGGCTCCAGGTCGGCGGGGATAAACACGACGCCCCGCATGCCAGCCTTGGCGGCGTGGGCGGCCACTGAGCCGGCCAGGTTGCCCGTCGAGGCGCAGGCGAGCGTGTTGAAGCCCAGCTCCAGCGCCTTGCTGGAGGCCATCGAGACCGGGCGATCCTTGAAGGAGAAGGTCGGGTTGACGGTGTCGTTCTTGACGTAGACGTTGTTCAGCCCGAGCGCCCTGCCGAGGTTGTGAGCGCGGACGAGCGGCGTGTACCCGGCCTGGGAGTCCACGTAGGTGTCGCTCTCGATGGGCAGCAGCGGCTTGTAGCGCCACAGGGAGGCCGGGCCGTCAGCAATGCTCTGCTTCGAGATGCGATTGCCGATCTCGTCGTAGTCGTACGCGACCTCGAGCGGGCCGAAGCACAACTCGCAGACGTGGATTGCCTGCGCGGGGTACAGCTCACCGCACTCACGACACTGAAGTCCCTTGACAGTTCCACCCAACGCAGACCACCTTCCTCAGCCCTGAAAACAGAAGGGCCGTCGCACTCGTCGTCCAACAGGTGGACGGGTTCGACGGCCAATCAGCTTTTCCGAGCCGATCCCCAGACTGGGATAAGGGGATCGTCGCGATCTGCTACCAATCTCCCCTTATCTTCCAGATTGCTCTGGCGGAATTGGCACCTTCCCTCTCGACGCGCTGTGGGCGCTCCCGGCGCACTGACAACTGCTGCGTCAGCGGCGCCTTCACGAGAGGGTGGTTGCCGGGCTTCACAGGGCCGTCTCCCTCCACCTCTCTTGATAAGGGCCAGTATTCAGTTGTGGATGATGCAGGTCTGTTGTGATTATCGGTATCGCGCGAAAATGTAACAGTGGGCAGGCGCCAGCGTCAAGCATAGGCAGCGAGGGGCAGGGGGATCGCATGTTGATGTCGTCGTGCCGCCGCGTCGGGGCTTGAAAGCCCCGCCAACGATCCTGCAGTCGCTGCGCGACGCGCCGGTCTT